>JAZUBJ010000029.1:0-16581 GCA_045638445.1 Bacilli bacterium
CAAATTTGTGCGACATTATCAGATTTGTATTCTCAAAGAGCTGGTTGTCAAAGTGGACATGGTGAAGAGCAAGAAAAAAATGGGTGTGGTAACTGTTCATATTTAACTGGTCAAATTAATACTTATGAGAAAAAAAGACAAAATCTTAGAAATGAAATAATTGGATTATTAGCACAATTTGTTGGTATAGATGCTGAAATATTACCACCTGCTGATTTAAGTGTAATTTCTGATGATGTTAGAATTCTTATTGATTTAGATGCGCTAGTAGATGTGTGTGCATCTGGAACTTTAAGAGGAACTTCTGGAAATTATGGCTTATTTCAAATGTATGATCAAACAGATGAATTTGGAAATATTATTCCAAATAGTGGTGAAAAATACGTTAATGAACAAATTGCTTTAATTGTTTCTCAGTGTAGAAATGAAAGAGAGATTGCTGTTAATGTTGGATTATTACTTACTAAGTTGGCAGCAGATAAAGGTTATTATTTAACGTATGAAAATAATGGTGCTCAAGGTGGAGTAGATGGATGGATTGAACAAGTACCTGGCACTAATTTATATACATATCATCCAAATGATGATAATAATTTTGATACAAGTATTGTTTACAATAAAGATTACAATAATATAACACAAATGCAAGAGGGAATGGATTGTTGTGCATTAGTTTCATATTTAGTAAATGTTGCAACTGCTGCTGACCCAACTGTTCCTAATCCTGAAGGGTATGCTTGGCAAGGTGTTGGTGGTGTTGGTTCATTTGGAACTCCTATTGATATTAGTCAGGCTAAACCAGGAGATGTATTTGTTAATGGTGATGATGCTGCAGGTACTGGTCATACCGGTATGATAGTTGCAGTTGAAGAAGATCCTAATAATCCAGGATATGGTAAGATTACAATAGTTGAATCTGGTGGATGTAAATCTGCTCTTTCTGTAAATGTTTATTCTTATTATCCAGGAGAAGATGGAAAAATAATTATGAATGGAAAACCAACTACTATAATTAATTATGATTCAGTTTATAGTGGTGAAGAAGTAAGTTCAAAATAATATATGAATAGAAAGGAGTTATGATATGGATACATCTAGAATGAATAATAGTGTTACTAATATAAATAATTTAGGTTTCGATTCTGTGTGGAGTGGTTCAGCGTATGAAGCACAGAGTCAACAACTTACTGATACTATGAGTAAATTAAATCAATGTATTAGTGATTTAAATGATTTTGATGTTATTTTAACAAAGAGAGATACGTATATTGAAATATGTAATACATTATCTCGTTTGTATTCTCAAAGAGCTAGTTGTCAAAGTGGACATGGTGAAGAACAAGAAAAATATGGTTGTGGAAATTGTTCTTCATTATCTACTCAAATAGCTGAATATGAGAGAAAGAGAAAAGAATTAAGAGAGGAAATTATTGGATTATTATCTAAGTTTGTTGGTATAAATGCTGAAATATTCCCACCTGCTGATTTATCAATTGTTGATGATGGTGTAGTTGATGTGTTCTTTAATTTAGATGAATTAAGTGCATTTTCAAGTAGAGGAAGTGTACCTGTTTGGGAAGGAAGTATTTTTGATTTATATGCTGATGAGGGTGGTATTGATTATGTTAACGGAAGAATTGCTGATATCGTTTCAAGATGTAGCAATGAAAGAGAAATTGCTGTTAATGTAGGTCTTTTACTTATCGATATGTGTAAAGATAAAGGATATGTACTTGATTATAAGCATTCTGGTCAACATTCTTTAAAATATATGTATGGTTATGGTACTAGTATGATTTCTGTAAATGGTGATCAATATACATTTAGTCCTGAAAGTGGTGTGGATCCAAATCAAGTATTTGATAAAAAATATAATAATATTTATCAAATGAGTTCAGGTGGAGATTGTTGTAGTATGGTTTCTTATTTAGTTAATGTAGCTACAGCTGATGATCCAATGAGTGATAATCCTCAAGGATTCCACTGGGAAGGTGTTAATGGATTTAAATCTTTCGGTGATAGAATTCATATGTCACAAGCTACAGCCGGTGATGTATTTGTTTATGAAGGACATACTGGTATGATTGTTCGTGTTAATACTGGAGATGATAATGATCCTAATAATGGTCAAGTATACATTTTAGAATCAGGAGGAAGTTATTCTCACTTAGCGGTTAATAAGTATGATTATTATACACCTGGTGATGGACCAGATGTTGTAATGGGTGGTAGAAGTACTATGGTTAGAGATATGACTAAAGTATATAGTGGTGAACAACAAAATCATGATCATTTACAAGGATATCATCCTGAAGAAGCATATAGATAGTAATTGAAAAAAATTATTATTAATGATATATTAAACCTAGATGAAAGTTTAGGTTTTTTATATGAGTAAATTAGAAATTGTAAATGTATGTGATTGTGCTAATAAATTATTAATTCTTGGTTTTTTAAATAATTATGAATCAGCAGATAAGAATTTAAAATATCCTTTGGAAGATGTTTCAGATGGACAGATATGTATAAAGAAGGATATTATTGTTGATAATGGATGGTATGATGAAAATGGTATATATAATACATATTATGATATTTATTCTGCTTATTATCCTATAGAATTTTGTCCTATTTGCGGTAAAAAATTTGAATATAGAAAAAGTAATGATAATTCTTTAAAACTTGTTTGACAAAATATATGTTTTAGAGTATACTTAGTATCACAAACGAAGACCAAGAGGAGTAGTTTATGTAGTTTATTAGAGATGAAAAGTCATTGGCTGAGAGCTTTTCTTAAATGAAATAAATGAATGTAGCTTGTGAGTTTAATATTTGAAATAGTAGTAAAATATTACGTGATTATGCGTTAAATAAATAGAGAATAAAATAAGGTGGTACCACGACTTTGTCGTCCTTTGGTGTCATCTTTTTATTTTGGAGGAAAGAATATGAATGAGAATTTTGATGTTTTTGATGATTTTGTTATGTCATATGATATGAATGAGGACATGATTGCTTATAAATATAATCATTCTTATAGAACTGTTCATCAAGCGGAAGAGATTGCTAGAAGTTTAAATTTGGATGAAGAAGATAAAGAACTTGCTTCTTTTATTGCTTTAACACATGATGTTGCTAGATTTAGACAATGGAGTGATTTTAAAACATTTGAAGATCATAAGTCATTTGATCATGGTGATGAGGGCGTCAAAATATTATTTGATGAAGGAGAAATAGCTAAGTATACACTTGATGAAAAATATTATGATATTGTTAAAACAGCTATTAAGTTTCATAACAAATTATTACTTGATGAAAGTGGATTAAGTGAAAAAGAGATACTTCATAGCAAAATAATACGTGATGCTGATAAACTAGATATTATTTATTCTTTTAGTACTCAAAGACTTCTTGAAATTGAGAGTGATGATTCTGATATTTGTGAAAAGGTTGCTAATAGTATTAAAAAACATGAACTTATAAATAAGGAAGATGTTGTTACTAAAAATGATAGAGTGGTTATGGAGTTAGCTCTTGTATATGATTTGAATTTTGATTATTCAATTAGAAGGGTTTATGAAGAAAATTATTTAGGTAAAATGATAGATAGTTTTAAAAATAAAGAATTATTTATGCCATATTTAAATGAAATAAATGAATATATGAAAGGAAGAATAGAAAATGCTAGATAAGAAATATAATCATAAATTAGTAGAAGAAGGAAAATATAAAAGTTGGGTTGATAAAAAAGCATTTGAAGCTGGGGATAAATCTAAAGAGCCATTTAGTATAGTTATACCTCCTCCAAATGTTACTGGTAATTTGCATTTAGGACATGCTTTAAATGGAAGTATTCAAGATGTAATTATTAGATATAAAAAGATGAAAGGTTTTGATACTTTATGGCTTCCTGGTATGGACCATGCTGCTATTGCTACTGAAGCAAAAGTTGTTGCTAGAGTTAAATCAGAAGGTAAAGATAAATATAAACTTGGTCGTGAAGAATTTTTAAAAGAATGTTGGAAATGGACTGATGAACATAGAGATAATATTCATAGACAATGGGCTACTCTTGGTTTAGCAGTTGATTATACAAAAGAAAGATTTACATTAGATGAGGGTCTTAATAATGCAGTTAATCATGTATTTATTAAACTTTATGAAGAAGGTTTAATTTATAGAGGAGAAAAAATAATAAATTGGGACCCTGTTGCTAAAACAGCTTTATCAAATGAAGAAGTTATTTATAAAGAAGATAAGGGTGCTTTTTATCATTTGAAATATTTTATTGAAGATAGCGAAGAATATCTTGACGTTGCAACAACTCGTCCTGAAACTTTATTTGGAGATACTGCTGTTGCTGTTAATCCAGAAGATGATAGATATAAACATTTAATTGGTAAAAATGTTATATTACCTGTTGTAAATAAATTAATTCCAATTGTTGGGGATGAGCATGCTGATCCTGAATTTGGTACAGGTTGTGTTAAGATAACTCCTGCACATGATCCTAATGATTTTGAAGTAGGAGAGAGACATAATTTAGAGAGAGTAGTAGTAATGAATGAAGATGCTACAATGAATGAAAATGCAGGTAAATATAATGGTATGACTCGTGAAGAGTGTAGAGAAAAATTACTTGAAGATTTAAAAGAATCAGGATTATTAATTTCAATTGAAGAAATGGTTCATAGTGTTGGACATTCTGAGAGAACAGATGCTGTTGTTGAACCTTATCTTTCTAAACAATGGTTTGTTGATATGAAGTCTATGAGTGAAGATTTACTTAAGGCTCAAGATGGTAAGGAAGAAAATATTACATTCTATCCAAAACGTTTTGAAAAGATTTTAAGACATTGGATGGAAGATTGTCATGATTGGTGTATTTCAAGACAATTATGGTGGGGACATAGAATTCCTGCTTGGTATAAGGATGATGAAGTAAAAGTATGTGTTGAGTGTCCAGGTGAGGGATGGATTCAAGATAATGATGTTCTTGATACTTGGTTTAGTAGTGCTTTATGGCCATTTAGTACTTTAGGTTGGCCAAATGCTACTGAAGACTTAGAAAGATATTTCCCTACAGATACACTTGTTACGGCTTATGATATTATATTCTTCTGGGTTGCTCGTATGGCATTTTCATCTTTAAAACAGACAGGTAGACGTCCATTTAAGGATTGTGTTATCCATGGTCTAATTAGAGATAAACAAGGTAGAAAGATGTCTAAGAGTCTTGGTAATGGAATAGATCCTATGGATTTAATTGATGAATATGGATGTGATTCTTTAAGATTCTATTTAACTACTACAAGTGCAATGGGAATGGATATTAGATTCGATACTGATAAAGTTGCTTCTACTTGGAATTTTATTAATAAAGTATGGAATGCTTCAAGATTTGTTTTAATGAAACTTGAAGGTTTTGATAAAAAAGATTATTCTTTAAAAAATCTAAATGATTCTGATAAGTGGATTTTAACTAAATTAAATGAAACTATTAAAAAAGTAACTAAATGTATGGATAAATATGAATTTAATAATGCTGGAAGTGAACTATATTCATTTATTTGGGATAATTTCTGTGATAAATATATTGAAATGTCTAAGTTTAGTGAATCAAATGAAACAAAATCTGTTTTACTTTATACATTAACTGCTATTGTTAAAATGATGCATCCATTTATGCCTTTTGTTACTGAAGAGTTATATGATAATTTTGAAAATAAGGAAGCTGATTTATTATTACTTACTGAATATCCAAAATATGATAAAAAATTGGTATTTAAAGAAGAAACTATTAAAGTAGATAATTTACTTGAATATATTACATTATTTAGAAATAAGAAACTTGAAAATAAGATAAGTAGTGAATTTGAAATTATTGATTATAATAATAATGAACTTTTAAATAAGATGTTAAAGTTAACTGATAAAATAGTTGATTCATCAAATTATAATGATAAATTAACAGTTGAATTATATGATTATAAATTAGATATTTATTATGATAATAGTGCTAATAGTGAAGAAGAAAAGAAGAGAATAGAAGAAGAAATTGTTAAATTAGAAGCTTCTATTGAAAGAAGACGTAAGTTATTATCTAATGAAAATTATGTTAATAAAGCTCCTGAAGCAATTGTTAATAAAGAAAGAGAAGATTTAGAAAAAGAAATAGCGAGATTAAATATTTTAAAAAATAATTAATAAAGAGAGTTAAAAATTTAACTCTCTTTTGTTTGTAATTGATTTTAATTATGATATAATATTATATAGAATAGAGGGATTTAGTATGTTTGGAAAAATTATAGAAGTTCATGAATATAATATTAAAATAGAAAATTTAACTCATAGAGTTGAATCTGCGTTAGTTGGTGTTCACATTGTATTTGAAAGTAAATATAAAATTGTTGGTGAAATAATTAAAATTACTGCAGATTATGTTGAATGTATTTTAGTTGGAGAATTTTCTGAAAGGGGATTTCAAACTGGTATGACTCATAAACCTTTATATGATTCTGTTATTAGAATTGTAAATAGGGATGAGGTTGCTTGTTTAGTTGGTACTCAAGAAATTGATACTCCGGGTAGTTTATATATTGGTAAGAGTTCTACGTATGATGGATTTAATATTTCTGCTAATATGGATAGTTTTTTCTCTAATCATTATGCGATTTTAGGAAACACTGGTAGTGGTAAATCTTGTACTGTAGCGAGACTTTTTCAAAATTTATTTTATAGAAAAAAATATATTCCAGTTAATGCAAAATTTGCTTTATTTGATGTTTATGGAGAATATCATGTTGCGTTAAATAGAATTAATCAAACTAAGTATTGTAGATGTAAAGCTCTTACTACTGATGTTAATTCTATGAATGAGATAGTTAAAATTCCACCATATTATTTAGAAGTTGATGATATTGCTTTATTGTTAAATTGTGATAGTCCAGCTCAAATTCCATTAATAGAAAAAGCATTAAAATATGTTTATTTATTTACTGAAGATGAAGAGAATGTTAAAGCTCATAAAAATAATATAATTGCTAAAGCAGTTATGGATATTTTAACAAGTGGTAAAGAACCAGCTAGAATTAGAGATCAAATTTTTGCCGTTTTAACTACTTTCCATACAAGAAGTATTAGTCTTGATTGTGAGATAGTTCAACCAGGTTATACAAGAACATTAAGACAATGTTTAAGAATAGATGAGAGTGGTAAAATTAATGCTATTCAGTTGGTTACTGAATATATTGAAAAGTTTATTGATAATGAATTAAAACTTACTAAGGATATGGTTCCTAAGAAGTATCATTTAAGAGATTTATATTATGCTTTTGAATTTGCTTTAATTAGTGAAGGTGTTTTAAAGAGTGATAAAGTATATGATTTAAACAATATTTTAAAAGTAAGACTTGATAATATTATTAATGGTGAATATGGTAAATATTTTGATGTTGAAGAATACATTTCTAAAGAAGAATACATCAAGAAATTATTTTTATCAGACAGAGAAGAACCTGTTCAAATTGTAAATTTCAATTTAAATTATGTTGATGAAAGATTTGCAAAAACATTAACTAAAATATATGCTAAGTTATTTTTAGATTATGCTATATCTTTAAAGGATAATTCAAAGTTTTCTATTCAAGTTGTTTTAGAAGAAGCACATAGATATGTTCAAAATGATAGTGATATTGAAGTTCTTGGATATAATATTTTTGATAGAATTACTAAAGAGGGTAGAAAATATGGTGTTTTACTTGGATTAATTACTCAAAGACCAAGTGAACTTTCTAATACTGCACTTAGTCAATGTTCTAACTTTATTACACTTAGAATGTTCCATCCTGATGATATAAATATTGTAAAAAATATAACACATAGTGTTTCTGAAAATGATGTTGAAAAATTAAAATCATTAAGTCCTGGTCATGCATTATGTTTTGGTAGTGCGTTTAGAATACCGTTATTTGCTAAAATAGATAAACCTGATCCAACTCCAACTTCTACTAATGTTCAAGTTGCTAATCAGTGGTTTGAGGAAGCTAGTCAAGTTCAAGCTACTAGAGTTGTTGTTCAACAAACTGAAGCACAAAAAAATACTATTGAAGTTTTTCAATAGTATTTTTATATGTTTAATTATCTAATTAAGTAAGGTTCTTCAGCTGTACCATTTCCACCATTATAATAAGCAAATTCACTTAATGTAATAGTAGGGAATATATGTTTTGCTGTATTTGCTTTGTAGATTTCATATTCATCATCATCGTATGCGAATATTCCATAACTATTTGAACCAACTGCTGTAATTGTCCATTCTGAATCAGTTAATGCTAAATAATTGTAATTTTGACAAGCTAGAGAAGATGCGTTTACACAATCTTTATCTGTACTTGCTCTCATGTATTCATATGGTGTAATAGTTCCAAAGAAGTATTTATCTTTACTTAATGCTGTACATTCTAAATTTCCTTTTGATAATGGATCTGATAATTCTCTTTTTCCAATACATAGATTTGATGCTTTTAATTTACTTAAATCTATTTGTGCATTTTCATATCTATGATTAAATGTTGTTTCTAAATCTCTAAGTGCATCTTTCATTTCACTATAGTCAAAATCATTATATCCTGATTCTTTACCTTCATTTGTATTATATCTTGAATCCCAAGTTACTTTTGTTCCGATGTTATTCATAGCTTTTAATTTTATTTCGTTATCTTTAATACTAACGATTCTCCATAAGAATGGAGTTTCTTGGCTTTTCTTTTCGTATGAACCAAATGCTACATAGTTATTTGATACTTTTCCTTTGAAATAATATTCTCCATTGTCTTGATATAAACCGCTATCTTGAGTTACAACTTGATTGTCTGCTAGTATTTTATCTACTAATGATCTTGTTGTATAAGCATCTCCACAATTTAATATTGGTATGTATGAATAAATACTTTCTTGTTTTACAATTGTTATTGATGCTGAACATGTGTCTCCATCTTCTAATACTTCATTTAGTGGTTTAATTAGTTCTGCTTGAACTAACGCTTCATATGATAAATTGTATTTACCATCATCTACTGGTAATCCTGCTGGATTAAGTTGATAGTATTCTTCAGTTGCTTCTTTTATTAATTGTTCAGCTTGTTCGTATGTATAATATTTAGGATTAAATATTGATAACAATAGTACTCCAAACAATAATATTAATAAAAATGCAATAACTGAACCACATAATATAAATAATGTTTTCTTTTCCATAATACACTTCCTTTTTCTAAATCATATTATACAATAAATAATAGTTTTAAACAATTTATTTTATTATTTTATCATATATATTAGATACATTATCTTTTTCTTGATTTGCTATGTAACTTGGTACTACATGAAGATGATAATGTTTTACTTCTTGTAGGTTTCCATTATTTTGTTGTAATTTATATCCATTTGGAGATAATTTTTCATCTAATAATTTAACTACAATTTTTGCAGCTTTATTTATTTCAATTAGATATTTTTCATCTATATCATTAATATCTTTAAAATGAGTTTTAGGTATTATTAAAGTATGTCCATTGCTGATAGGGTTAACATCTAAAAAGCATTTTACATAATCATTTTCATATATAGTATATGATGGAATATCTCCTTTTATAATTTTACAAAATATACAATCCATTTTTTCAACTCCTTTAATATAATTATAACATAATTGTACTTTTATTATAAATAATTAGTTAATGTATGTATAAAATATAATGGTGAATGTATGAATAGAGAAGATTTTAATATTTTTAATGATAATAATATTGTTTATTTTGATAATGCAGCTACTACATTTAAACCTGATTGTGTGGTAAATAAAATATGTGAATATTATTATAAATATTGTTCTAATTCTCATAGGGGAGACTATGATATTAGTTTTAAAGTAGATGATGAGATTGATAATACTAGAGAAGTTGTTCATAGATTTATTAATTCTAAAATGAAAGATGAGATTATTTTTACTAAAAATACTACTGATTCTTTAAATCAAATTGTATTTGGTTTTTTTTACAATTATTTAGATGATAGTGATGAAGTTATTTTATCTAGTAATGAGCATGCATCTAATATTTTACCTTGGTTAATAATATCAAAATTTAAAAATATAAAGATTAGGTTTATTAAATCCGATAAGTTAAGTTTAAATGATATAAAAAATAATATCTCAGATAAAACTAAAGTTATTTCTATTGCTCATGTTACTAATGTATATGGGGATGTTAGAGATATTGAAAGCATAATTAAGTTTGCTCATAAAAAAAATATTTTAGTTGTTATTGATGGTGCTCAAAGTGTTCCTCATATGAATATTGATGTTCAATTTCTTGATATTGATTTTCTTGCATTTTCAGCTCATAAGATGTGTGGTCCTACAGGCGTTGGAATTTTATATGGTAAATATGAATTACTTAAGAAAATGAAACCATTGTTATATGGTGGTGGAATGAATAAAGATTTTAATTCTAATAAGCTTGAATTACTTGATATTCCTTATAGATTTGAAGCGGGAACTATTAATATAGCAGACGTTATTGGATTTAGTGAAGCAATTAAATATTTAAATAATATTGGTATAAAGAAAATAGAAAATTATATTATAGATTTAAGAAGGTATTTTGTTAAAAGATTAAAAGAAATTAGTTATATTAAAATATATAATGAGGATTATTTTGGGAATACAATAGTTATTAATATGGATGGTGTTATGTCTGGTGATTTAGGACTTTATTTAAATAGCATGAAGATATGTGTTAGGAGTGGTAAACATTGTGCTAAAATGATTAATAATAATGATGATACAGTAAGAATAAGTTTGTATTTTTATAATACTTATGATGAAGTTGATTATTTTATAAGTGTTTTAAAAGAAAAAGATAAAATTATTAAGTTTGTTAATAATTAATTTATTATATATGATATGATTTTAAAAATTATTTTTTTCTATTAGAATAATGTTTTTTTAGTGTTCGTTTATATATGAAAAATGCTGTTTTGTTCATTTGATGAGTATTTTTTATTATGATATATTCTCTTCGAAAGGAGGTAATATGTTAAATCAAATAGTCATTGCAGGTAGGCTAGTTGCGGACCCGGAGATAACTGTGTGTGAAAATAATAAAAAAAGATCATATATTACTGTTGCTGTTCCAAGAGGATATAAAAATATAGAAGGTACATATGATACTGATTTTATAAGATGTACACTTTGGAATGTTATTGCAGAAAATACTTGTGAATATTGTAAGAAAGGAGATATTGTTGGTGTTAAAGGAAGACTTCAAACATCAAGTTATGAAGATAAAGATGGGTCAAAAAAATATAGTATTGATGTTATCGCTGAAAAAGTAACATTTCTTTCCAGTAAAAAAGTAGATGAATAATCTACTTTTTATATTATATTTTATGTTTTGTTGATATAATGAATATAGTATCGTATAGAGTTGGAAGAGTGGTATATATGGGATTATTTAGTATGATGTTTAAAACTTATAAAGGTGGTAATTTAAGTCGTGAAGAGATAATTAAATTACAAAATAAAAGACTTAAAAAATTAGTAAAGCATGCTAAGGAAAATAGTTTATATTTTAGTGAATTATATTCTAATATAAATGAATCTTTTGAACTTAAGGATTTAAGTGTTGTTAGTAAAGTAGATATGATGGAAAACTTTAATAAATATATTACTGATAGTGTTGTTAATTTAAATAAGATTGATGAATTTACTAGTAATAAAGATAATGTAGGTAGACTTTTAAATAATAAATATTTAGTTTTTAAAACATCCGGTTCAACTGGAAATCCTGCTATTATTTTGTATGATAAAAATAATATAGATGTTGCTTCCTCTGTTGCTGCTCTTAGAACTTTTGCTAGAAAAGAAGATTTTAATAAGTTTAAAAAGAATGGTAAGCGTACCGCTGGAGTTTTTGCTAATAATGGTTTTTATTTAGCATGTGGCATGTCTAGATATTTTGAATTATTATCAGGTGAGAAAAAAAATAAAATTACAATTGATGTAAATAAGAGTGATGAAGATATTATTAAAGAATTAAATGAGTTTAATCCTTCTATGTTAAGTGGTTATCCATCTAATTTATCTTTATTATCAAATTATGAGGAGTTAACTATTAAACCAGATGTTGTAATAACTGGTGGTGAATTATTAACTGATGAAGTAAGAGAGAAACTTAAAAATAAATTTAATTGTTATGTACAAACTCATTATTCATGTACAGAAGCTGGTGAGATTGCCTGTGAGTGTGCTTGTGGTCATTTACATATAAATGAAGACTGGGTTATATTAGAAGCTGTTGATAAATATAATAATCCAGTTGATTCTGGTGTTTTATCTGACAAAGTTTTGATTACAAATTTATCAAATTACATACAGCCTTTTATAAGATATGAGTTATCTGATAGGGTTATTATTCATGATGAATTATGTTCTTGTGGGAAGAAGAGTAGATGGCTTGAAGTAGAGGGGAGAACTGATGATATTTTAGAATTTGAAAATAGTGTTTTTGTTGCGCCTATGTCATTTTATAAAATACTTAGTGATATAAAACAAATTACAAGATTTCAATTGGTTCAAAAATCTTATAAGATATTAGAATTAAGATTAACATGTGAATATAAAGATGAAGTTTTTGCTGTTGCAAAAGATAGAATTATTTCTTTTCTAAATAGTAAGGGAATTAATGATGTTTTAGTGATGCTTTCAAACGAAGAACCTAAGACTAATAAAGAAAGTGGTAAATTTAATCATGTTTATATAGATTTTAAAGAAAAGGTAGATGAATAATCTACCTTTTGTATGTTATAATATATAATCAAATGAAGGGAGTGTTTGTATGGATATAAAAAAAGAGATAGAAAATATTATTTCTGAATATGAATCTAAACTTAAAACGTTTTTTATTAAAGTTATAGATGAAACTATTACTTATGCTAGAAATAATAATTATAGTAGTATAAATACTTATCTTTTAGTTTATGATAAGATAGAAGAGATGTTGCGTTGTATTTCATCTAATTTAGGATATTCTTCTAAAGATAAATATGTTTTAAGTCAAACATTTATAGAGGGAATATATAATTATATTAATCCTTTATATTTGGATGCAGAAGAAGAAATAAGAAATAAAGCACTTGATTTACATGATATTTTATATTTAGGTAATTTTATTGATGAATTTAAGGAATTTGAAAAGATTATTGAAGAATTTGATAAAAGAGAAATTCAATCTATATATGAATCTATTAAATTAGAAAGAGTTATAAAATATGAAAAATAATAATGAAAAAGAGCAATTACAGACTTCTTTTTATTTAAACAGATTAACTGGTTATAATGATTATAATTATAGTATTTATGATTCGATAAGAGATTTTGATTTTTATTCATTTATAGATTATGCTGAAAAACATAAAAGAGTAATTTCTGATTATGGTGCTTTTATTGTAATAACTCCTAAACAATATGTTATTGGTTATAATTCTAACTTTGGTACTGGTACTCATTTTTCTTCTTTTGCAAGATGTACAAAAGAAATATATGGTGGAGGTAATATAAGGAGTCAAGCTGAAGCCGAAAAAATAGCTAGTTATTGTAAAAATCAGTTTATTACTGCTAGTATTATGTATGAGTGTATAAGAGACTTTGGTATTCCTGAGTGTACGGGTTATATTGCATTTGATATTAATTTGAAATCTATTTCCCTTGAACATTTTCATTCTTTTGAAGAATTTTATAATGATTATAATCAGGAAATTAAAAGAGTTATTAATAAATATGGTATTGATAAGTTTTTTGTTCAAATAAATGTTAGAAATGATTCTAAGTTAACTAGAATTAAATCTGATTGTTTAGATGAATTATATATTTATTTAAAAAATATTATAGATTATGATAAATATGATTCTTTTTATGATGAAATTGTTATTGGAAAAGAAAATAGTAGAAAAATATTAAAAATGTATTAATAATAATACATTTTTATTTTGTTTTGGTATAATTGATACTATAGAGAGGTAATTATGGAAATATTAGAATTTGGTAATAAAAGTAATAACAAAATTGTTTTAATACATGGATTTCAAAGTCCTTATCAAGTATGGAAAGAATATATAAATTATTATGAGCCTTATTTTCAAATAATTGTTCCAGTTTTAGATGGGCATAGTCAAAGTGAAAAAGAAGATTTTGTTTCATTTGATAAAATTGTTTTAGAACTTGAAAATTATTTAATTAATAATTATGGTAATAATATCTTTTGTGTTTATGGAATGAGTATGGGGGGTATTGTTGCTTGCAAGTTATTTGAAAATGGTAGAATTAATATTAGTAATTTGATTCTTGATGGTACACCAGTAGTTTCTTATTCTAATTTTTTAAATAATAAAATGAAGAAAAATTATATTAAGCTTTCTGATAAAATAAGAAGTAGAGATAAAAAAACAATGGATAAAGCATGTAAGAGTATTATTACTCGTGATAAACTAGATTATTTTTGTAAGGTTATTGATAATATGAGTAATGAAGTAATTGTTAAATATTTAGATGAAGTATGTAAATATCAACTTAAAAATGACGTTAGTTCTTATAGTCAAATATATTATTATCATGGAACTAAGATGAATGAACATTTATCTAAAAAGAGTGCAAAATTTATTAAGAAGAATTATTCTAATTCTAGTATAATTTGTTTTAAAGGTAAGGGACATTGTGAAAATTCTCTTTTAAATTCTAAGGTTATGATAACTGAACTTGATAAAATTTTAATGAAAAGATAATATATTAATGTTATAATTTATTTAGGAAGTGATTATATGGAAAAAGATGTGGTAGTTAAAAAAAGAAAAGAAAAGTTTGGTATAATTAGTGGTTTTATTATGATAGTTATCGCAATTATTTTACTTTTTGTTAATGAAGCAAGTGCAGTTGATGCTGAAAAAGTTATTTCGCTTGCTAAAGATTCTTATATAGAAGTTTCTTCTTCTAAAATAGATAAAAATAATGATGGGAAATTAGTTGTAACAAATGGAAAAATAAATTTAATAAATGATATGATTTATGATCAAGATTTTAATGTAGGAGTTAAAACTGCTAAATTAGTTAGAACAGTTGAAATGTATCAATGGAGTGAAAAATGTGAAGATTCAGAAAATGGTAAGGAAACATGTACGTATACTAAGAATTGGAGCAATACAATAATTGATGATACTAATTTTGAAAGTGGTCATGTAAATCCAGATACTATGCCATACTCAAGTTCAGAACTTTATATGAGTAATGTAAATCTTGGTGAATATATACTTGATGTTAATTTATTACAACAATTATCTACTAATAAAAAGTATACTGATTTGGATGAAAAAGTTGCCAAAAGTAAGGATTTAAATATTATTGATGGAATGTTTACTACATATGAAGAAGAAAACAACCCTGAAATTGGAGATGTTAGGATAAGTTTTTTATATAATGATGCTAGTGATATTAGTGTTATGGGTGTTCAAAGTGAAAATAAATTTGTAAAATTTTCACCTGAGGGAACTAATTATGAGATATTAGAATTAAGAGAATCTATTTTAAATGGTAAAGAATTTATTAATGATCTTAGTTCTGCTAATTCTGTTAAAACTTGGATATTTAGACTTATTGGTACATTATTAATGATTTTTGGAATTTTATCTATTCTAAGTTTTATATCTTATTTAGCTAGTTTTATTCCTTTCTTAGGAAAGATTGTTGTTAATGGAGTATTTATTGTTTCACTTTTAGTTGGAACTTCATTAAGTTTATTTGTTATAGCTATTTCATGGTTTGTAGTTAGACCAGTGTTATCAATAATATTGATATTAATTATAGTTGGTTTAATAGTACTTTTATATAAATATAATAAGAAAAAGAAAGCTAATAATACTAATGAAGATGTAAATAATGAAGTTAAAGAATAAGACCTTTATTTAAAGGTCTTTTATTTTATGAAGAAATTGTATAAAATATTAAATTGCAACCAAAAAGTTACAAAAAACAACTTAAAATTGGTAGTGTGCAACCAGTTTATTTTATATATTTTTAGTGAAAGGAGAGAAATATGAATTTATCTGATAATTTAAAAAGAATAAGAAAAGAGAATAATTTATCTCAAGAACAGCTTGCTGATAAGTTAGGTGTTTCAAGACAATCGGTATCTAAATGGGAGAGTGGTATTGCTTATCCTGAAATGGACAAAGTTCTTCAAATATGCAAAATGTTTAATTTAAATATTGATGAACTTTTGAATCAAGATTTAAAACAAGTAGAGGAGAATAAACAAAGTAAATCTAATATAAATAAGTTTGTTGAGGATTTTTTAGATTATATTACAAAAACAATTAATTTATTTTCATCAATGAAATTTAAAGATAAAGTAAAATGTATAATTGAGCAAGCTATATTAATATTAATTGTATTTATAGTTTTATTGATACTTGGTGTTATTGTTAAAAATATAGTTTCAAGTTTAATATCTTTTTTACCAGATTCTATTT
>JAZUBJ010000030.1:0-19615 GCA_045638445.1 Bacilli bacterium
ATGAAAAAAATATAACATTAATATCAGGCAACAATGAAGAATTGGATACATTCTTCTTAGGAAGAAATGATTTCAAAACAAATTATTTTGATTTTGAAGTAAAAGGAATTAATCCTGATATTCAAGACATATATAATGAAGTATTAGAAAAAACAAATATAGTAGATAAACAAGTAGAACTTTTAGATTATATAACTCAAACATATAATAAAGATTTAGACTATATTGATTACAAAAACGACTTAATAAAATATATTTCATTTAATAAAGAAATACCTGTATTAGAAAAACAAAAAACTATTGAAGAAGTATTTGCTAGTTTAAATGAACTTGTAGGATTAGATAAAGTTAAAAAAGTTTTATATGATTTAGTAGATGTTATTAGTTTAAAAGAAAAAGCAGGCGACGAATTAAAAATAAAAGATATAAATCTACATATGGTATTTTTAGGAAATCCAGGAACAGGAAAAACTACCATAGCAAGATTAATTTCAGATATACTATATAATTTAAAATATATAAAAGAAAATAAATTGATAGAAGTATCTGTTAAAGATTTAGTAGCAGAATATGTAGGACAAACAGCTCCCAAAACAATGAGTGTAATTGAGAAAAGTATGAATGGTGTTTTATTTATAGATGAAGCGTATACTTTAGCTGCAGGAAAAGATAATACTTATAACCAAGAAGCCATCGCAACACTAATTCAAGCAATGGAAAACTATAGAGATAAACTAGTAGTTATATTTGCTGGATACAATAAAGAAATGCAAGCATTCTTAGATTCAAACTCAGGAATCACATCAAGAATAGGTTATACACTTCAATTTGAAGATTATACAACAGAAGAATTAATAAAAATTTTTATGGGAATGGCAACCAAAGCAGGATTTATTGTAGAAGATGAAGCAATAAAATATCTAGAAGAAGTAATTAATGAAAACAGAAATACAGAAAATTTCGGAAATGCTAGATTTGTAAGAAATATATATGAAAAAACAATTATTAAACATGCATCAAATGTAAAAGATAAAAAACAAAAGAAAATATTAAAAACTATAACTAAAGAAGATATTAGTATAGAAAATTTAATATTAGATTAGAGAAATATGAAAAAGAAAACAAAGAAAAACAATAAAAAACTTATAATAATCATTTCCTCAATAATAGGAATATTATTAATAATACTTATTGTAAATACAATAATGCATAAAGATGATTGTTGTTCATGCTGTAACAGAAATGAACCCGTAATATGTATAGATCAGTGTTGTCCATGCTATGGTTCAACAAATCCTGATGATTGCTGTTCATGTTGTGATGAAAGACTTACAAATCCTTCATGTACACTAGGATGTTGTAAATGCCCAGGAGCCATATTAAAATAAAAGAACGAAAGTTCTTTTTTTTATGAAAAAATACTTTACAATTAAATTTAATATGATAAAATGTATCAGGCAAGAAAAGGGGGATTAAAATGAAATCATTAATTAAAGTATTAAACTGGAATAAAAAAGATATAATAAAAACATTAATAGGTTCAATAATGTTTTGTATCGCAATTAATATTTTTATAGTACCAAATAATTTATACACAGGAGGAGTACTAGGTTTAGCACAACTAATAAGAAGTATCATATTAGATGTATTTAAAGTAAATATAACTTTTGATTTTAGCGGAATTCTATATTATATAATAAACATTCCATTATTCTTTCTAGCTTATAAAAATTTAAGTAAAACATTTTTCTTTAGAACACTTATTGTTATATCTGTACAAACAGTAATGTTATCACTAATACCAACAACAAGTATTATTAACGATACTTTAACTAACGTATTAGTAGGAGGATTACTTGGAGGTTCTGGTTTAGGAATAGTTTTATCATGTGGAGCATCAACTGGGGGTTCTGATATTATAGGACTTGTAATAGCAAAAAAGAATAATGAGTTATCAGTAGGAAAAATAGGACTTGTTTTAAACGTATTTATATACACTATAACAGGATTAATGTATGGACTTGAAATTATGATTTACTCAATCATTTATTCATTTGTAGACAGTTTAACTATTGATAAAATGCATGATCAAAATATATGTTCAACAGCATTTATATTCTGCAAGAAAAATCCTAAAGATATAAACAATTATATAAAAAATGAATTAAATAGAGATTTCACATATTGGGATGCAAAAGGTGGATATGATGACTCAAGAACATATATCATTTACACAGCACTAACTAAATACGAATTAATCAAATTAGAAAGAAAAATCAAAGAATGCGATTTTAATGCATTTATGGTTAAAAGTGAAGGTGTAGGAATAAAAGGAGAATTTGAGAAAAAGTTCTAAAACTGAATAGGAAACTATTCAGTTTTTATTTTAAAAAAAAAGAAAACTATTTAAGTTTTCTTATATAATCAACTAAATATCTTTCATCAAATTCTTCAGGTTTAATCATTGAAGCAATAATATTCCTAGCACCCAATTTTAAATATTTTCTAAATAACCTCGTATCAGTACAGAATTCATCATATCCAAATAAACCTAATAACATTTTATTGTGCATATAAGGATGAACTCCATAATCAATACCACGTATATCTCTATAATCAAATAAATCAAAAGGTAAAATATCCATTTTATATTGTTCAAACTGAGCATTATCTGTATCACAAAAAACTATTTCTCCAGTTTTTCTATTAAACAAAATATTACGAACTGCAACATCTCCGTAAAGTAAATCTTTATCTTTAAAATATTCAAGAATATCTTTAGTTTTTTTTAAAAAATAAATAACATCTTTCATATTAATAATTAAATTATATGATGGAACACTAACTAAGTCTTCATCATATAACATCTCATAACCAACAATTTCTCCATTATAACTAAGTGTCGATAATATCTTAGTGGTATAATCTAAATCTCTTTCATATAGAAGATTAATCTTTTTTTCTTTATTATCTCCCATAGGTAAAATAACACCATTCTCAGTGAATATTTTATAAACACTATATTCTTTATCACTTTCACAAATACAAGCTTCAGCACCACCATATAATTTACCACGAAGTAAAGAAGCAAGTATTTCCTTTTCACTTAGTTTTTTATTAGGTAAACATTTCATAAAAAACAACCCCTTAAAAATTGAACATATTATACCACAAATAAAATTATTTGCAAATAAACACAAAATATGCTATAATATGCCCGAATTTAGGGGGATAAAAATGGGTATAGTAGATTTTGATGAATTAATATATAATGGCTTAAAAACACACTCAACATATAAAGAAACGTTTAATAGTTTAACTGATGAACAAAAAGACAAATACTTTATATTTTTATATTGGACATCAGATGTTAAAGAATATTTAAAAAATAAGGATGATGAGTTCATATTAAATTATATTAAATACTATAGTCATTTTTTAGAAAAAACATCAACTTTTATAGTAGAAAAATTTTTACAAAGTTTAAAAAATAAAAAATCTCTATTAACAGTAATAGATTATTTACCAAAAAGCATAATATCAAGTTATAACTTTAAACAATTCTTAAAATCACTTGATAACGATGAAGACAGAATGGAATTTTTAGATACGTTACTTTCAAAAAATATAAAAATAGATTTTATGTATTTAATACCAGTATTAGAAGATAAAAACAAAATCAAATATTTTAAATATCTAAGTAATTATTCACAAATATCACTAATAAAAAGTATGACTGATTTAGAACTAAAAAAGGAATATGTTTTAAAACCAGAATATTCAGGATTTAGATCAGAATTAGTAGCAAGCGTTGAAGATGAAGATTTTATCATTGAAATGTTTGATAAAATAAATGTTAATAAATTTAAATATAATTTAATTTCTAAAGTAGAAGATAGAGAATTAAAAGATAAATTATTAAAAAGATTAGGTCATAAATCATTAAATAAATTCATCGAATCTTTTGAAAATGAAGATGATGAAATGGTAAAAATAGATAACGATGTTGACCCTAAAATAACAATAGGTGTGGAATTAGAAACTTGCCATAAAGATATAGAAGTTTTAAAAATATTAAAAGAATTACCATATGGATTTAAAATACACAAAGATGGTTCAGTAAGAAGTGGTTTTGAAGTAGTATCTCCAATATTACATTACACAACAGAAGATATGAGTAATTTATATCATATATGTAATATATTAAAAGAAAATAAATTTTATACAGATAGTTCATGTGGAGGACATATTCACATTGGAGCAGACTATTTAGAAACAATAGATGAATATAAAATGTTATTACACTTATATTGTAATTTTGAAGATATAATATATTTAATATGTAATAGAGCAAAGTCAAAAGAAAGACCATCTATAAATAGATATGCCTCTAAAACAAGAAATCAATATAGAAAAGCAGCAAATAATGGAGTATTTCAAAAAGAATACGAACATGTATATGATTTCCAACAAAAATTGATTGGACTTAATGATAGTAGATATAAAGGATTAAACGTATATAATCTAAAAAAATATGGAAAACAAACAATAGAATTTAGAATGGCAAACGGAGAAATTGACTTTGAAGAATTAAGACATAACATAAAACTATATTCTAGATTAATACAAGTAGCAAAAGAATTAGCAAACTCACAAGATAAAGAAAAAACAGATATTTTAAATCAATTAAGTCAACCAATGAAAGACATTGACAGATTAAACATATTATTGACACTTCTATTTACAGATGAAAAAGACAAAGAGTTTTACAAAAATAGATATAAAAATAATTTAAGAACTCTTAGAGATAAAGTAAAAAGTATGATATCAAAAGTAGAATATACTCAAATAGTTGAACAAAGAGTATCAGCATTAAAAAAATAACTGAATGTTTTATTCAGTTATTTTATTTTAGAAATTACTTCCATTATATCCCCAATCAGAATATCCTTGATAAGAAATATAAATATTATTTGGCGCAATACCAAGTTCATTTGAAATTATATTAGTAAGTTCTCCTGTCATTTCATTACTATTGTTAACACTTCCCAATACTTTAACTTCAATAAAAGCCATTGGATTTTGACCATTACCTTTAAAAAACATTTTAATGTTATCTTCAAAAGAAAGCATTAACCAATCTTCTGTTTTACCCATTAATCTAATAGCTTCTCCCATTTTAGACTTGATATTAGCTAATTTAATTTCATCAATACTAACATTTGTTGTTGTCTTAATATATGGCATATTTACCATCCTTTCTATAATAAAAGTATAACATTAATATTACTAACTAATCAATTATAAAAACAAAACTTATGATATAATGAAATAGGTGAGAACATGGAAAAAGTATATAATAAACTAGTAAGAGATAAAATTCCAGAAATTATTATTTCAAATGGTGGAAATCCAACAACTAGAATTTTATCAGATGAAGAATACAAACAAGAATTAGAAAGAAAATTATTAGAAGAATATAACGAAGTATTACAAACAAAAACAAAAGAAGAAAGAATTGAAGAATTAGCAGATATGCTAGAAATAATAAAAGCACTAGCTGTTATTGAAAACTCAAGTTTAGAAGAAGTAGAAGAAGTATCTATTTCAAAATCTTTAAAACGTGGAGGGTTTGAGAAAAAAATATATTTAGAAAAAGTAATAGAATAGGAGAGAATATGAGTATAAATTATTTTTGTAGTGGATTTGATATAAATAATGCATTTTGGAAGGAATTGTCAGATAGATTCAAAAGTGAATTAAAAGATACAAAAAGCATTGTTTATATACCAGGTGGTATAAATAAAATAGAAAAAGCAAAATCAAAATATGTGCCAATATTTAATGAACATTTTAAAAAATCAGGGATAAATTTTGAAGAGTTTCACCTAATTACAAATGAAACAACAAATGCAAAAGAATTAATTGATAACGCAAGTTTTATAATGTTAATGGGAGGAGACCCATTTGCTCAAAAAGAATTATGTGAAGAGTTAGATATAATTGATAACTTAAAAAATTTTGATGGAGTACTTCTTGGAATGAGCGCTGGAGCAATGCTAATGAGTAAATACATAATAATCACACCATGTAGCGAAGAATATCCAGACTTTCACATTGAACCAGGATTAAATTTATCTAATATATCTGTATATCCACATAACAATTTCGATGGAAATGAATATCCAGAAACCGTTGATTTAGGTGATGAGGTATACAAAAGAGAAGACTTAATAACAGTTTCAAAACAATATGGAGATTTTTATTTATTACAAGATCACGTGACAGATGAAAATACAACAAATGTAAGCCTTATAAGAACACACAATGATGAAATAGAATTTCTAACTCAAAATGACGGAAAAATATTTGTTTCAACACCAGGCGGAATAGAACTTATAAAAAATAAATTGCTATAAAATAAAAAATATATTATAATTTAATTACATCTTATAAAGAGTGATGGAGGGACTAGCCCTTTGATATCACACCAACCTATTAAATTAGGTGGTAAAGCTAGAACGATAAGATAACTTTTATAGTACCTAAGAGTTATCTTAGGTGCTTTTTTATTTGTAAGATGAAAGGAGGAGAAAGATGAAATTATATAGTAATGAAATAGTATTTAGAGGTCATCCAGATAAAGTATGTGACCAAATTAGTGATGCAATATTAGATGCATGTTTAAAAGAAGACAAATTTAGTAGATGTGGAATTGAAGTTATGGGAGGAAAAGGAAAAATATTCATAACTGGTGAAGTAACTACTAAAGCAAAAATAAATGTAGAAAAAATCACTAAAAGGGTACTAAGTGATGTAGGCTACACTACAGATTATGAAATAATAAATAATCTAGGAATTCAAAGTAGTGATATTGCTCTTGGAACAAATGAAGAAGTATTAGGAGCAGGAGACAATGGAATGATGTTTGGTTATGCATGCAAAGA
Organism: Bacilli bacterium; assembly: GCA_045638445.1. Lineage (GTDB taxonomy): Bacteria > Bacillota_I > Bacilli_A > RF39 > UBA660 > CAG-1000. Next base: position 6,948 of record JAZUBJ010000030.1, read on the forward strand.
TACAAAAGAATATTTACCAGTATCTATGGTTATTCTTCAAAAACTAAGCAAAGAATATGACAAACTAAGAAAAAAAGATAAAAGATTTTTACCAGATGGAAAAGCTCAAATAACAGGAATATATGAAAATAACAAGTTAATTAAAATAAAAACATTTACAATATGTTATCAAAATACAGAATTAGAAAGAAAAGAAACAGATAAAATACTAATTAATATTGTTAATAAATTGTGTAAAAAGTATAACATTGAAGTAGAAAAATTTTTAATAAATCCAACTGGTAGATTTGAAATAGGAGGTTTTCTTGGAGATGCAGGACTTACTGGAAGAAAAATAGTAGTAGACTCATATCAATCATTTGCACCTGTAGGAGGAGGTGCATTCTCCGGAAAAGACCCTACAAAAGTAGATAGAAGTGCAGCATATAAAGCACGTGAAATTGCCAAAAATATAGTAAAAAGTAATAAAGAATATAATTGGTGCGAAGTACAACTATCTTATTCAATCGGTATTGAAGAACCAATGGCAATTTATATCAAAACAGATAAATGTGAAATAACACCATCTAAAGAATTGTATGAAGAATGTAAACCAAGAAATATAATAAAAGACTTAGATTTAAGAAATACTTGTTATGAAGACAAAGCAAAATTTGGTCATTTTACGAATTGAAAATTTTACAAATATTCTTTCTTTTGTTAATATTATTATAGTAGAGGTAATAATATGAACGAAGAAATATTAAAAATGATGAATATATATAACACGTTTAATATAGATTGGATGGGTGATATTATAAAACATCCATCAGATTTAACTCGTCACCATATTGTAAAAAAACAACATAATGGAGAAAATAGTATTAATAATTATGCGCTCTTAACAACACAATCTCATCATTTAATACATTATTTAGAAGTTAATTACAATAAAGAATACAATCTTATAAATGACTTATTATTAGAACTAAATAAATCAGAAAAAGAACCAACCGAAGAATATTATTCACAAATGCAATACATTCTAAAGAAGGTTAGAAAAGATATAAAAAATAAAAAAAGAAAAAGAAAATAGAGACATTTAAGTCTCTATTTTTTATAATTCCAAGCAATTTCTTCATTAAAATCAATGATAGACCAATTAATATTAACTTCATTCCCAATAGTATGTTTAACATAATCATTTCTATTTTTATATTCTCTCGTAGGAATTAATTCATATACTTTATTATTTAAAATAATAAATTTTTTCATTTTACCATATAAAGGTAATTCTAAATCGAGTAAATATTCAGGACCAATTTCCAAAACTTCAGTACTACATCTAAATACTAAATTTCCTTTAATAATAATAGTAAACTTACCATATTTTTCTTTAATATCTTCAATAACACTAGAATTCATATTATTTAAATCTTCTTCAAAAAATACTTCATTAATAGGTTTATTAAAATAGTTAGCTATATCAAATGCTAATTCTAAAGAAATGTTATTTTTATTATTTTCTAAAGAAATAATTGTTTGTCTTGAAACTTTTAAACTATTTGCCAATTGTTCTTGAGTAATATTTAATTCTTTTCTTATTTTTGAAATTGAATTTCTAATCATATTGTTCCTCCAAAAATCGAACATATTATAACACAAAACTATTGAAATGTCAAACAAAATATACTTTTCAAGCAGATAAAAATAACCATAAAATAAATGAAATAAATTAATACAAATGATATAATAAAATAAAGAAGGTAGGTAAAAATGAATAATCAAGCAAAATATTTAAAATATACAGAATTAATGGAGAAATTAAACGAAGCATTAAAAAATGAGTTTTATTATGAAGCTATTTTTATAGAATATGCAATTATAGAAGATCGAACATCTTCAATGTTAAAACATGCAAAATTCAGCCAAACAACATATTCAGAGACACTAGATAATAAATTAAATGTTATAAAAACATCTCCAAAGTTTAAAAATGAATATGTAGAAAAACACCTAACAAAAGAATTTATACAAAGAATATATAATTGGAAAAAACATAGAAATGACTTAATTCATAAATTAGCAAAAGAACCATATTCAAATGAATTTGTTAAAAAAGTTGCTATCGAAGGAAATGAAGTATTAAAAATCTTAAAGAATAAATCAAAACTAATAAATGATTATTCAGATAAAAATATAAAATCAATGTTATAAAATACAAGTGGATATAAAAAAATAATTTACTTTTTAATTTCTATATTTGCATATTAAAAGATAAAATGTATTGTAGTATAACAAAAATGTAATGTAAAATGAAATTAACATTGCATTTTAAAAAGTAATATGCTATAGTACAGGTGATGAGGTGATAATATGTCAAAATATATAGATGGAATAATAGGACATGCGATTGGGGATGCTATGGGGGTTCCAACAGAATTTTGTATAAGAGAAAAATTACAAAGAAATAAAATAACAAATATGATAGGACATGGTTCCCATGATGTACCAGCAGGTACATGGAGTGATGATACCGCAATGGAAATAGCACTTATTGATTCATACATAAATAAAGGTAAATTTGATTATGATGATATTATGGTATGCTTCTATCATTGGCTAAATGATGCTAAATATACAGCTACCGATGAGGTATTTGACGCTGGAAGAACATGTATACAAGCAATAATAAATTATACAAAAGGAAAAGAACCATTAGAGTGTGGATTAAAAGATGAATTCTCAAATGGTAATGGTTCACTTATGAGAATCCTTCCAGTAGCACTTTATTGTCATACAAAAAAATTAAAAGAAAATGAAATTATAAAACTTACTAATGATATTTCATCTTTAACACATGCACATGAAATAAGTAAATTAGGTTGTTATATATATGTAAGATATGTAATATTTTTGTTAGAAGGACTCTCTAAAGAAGATGCATATTTAAAAATTCAAAAACTAAAATATAAATCATACACAAATTATGCATTAGAAAAATATGAAAGAATATTAAAAGATGATATTAGTAAATATGATATGGATGATATTTCTTCACGTGGATATGTTGTTGATACATTAGAAGCAGCATTCTGGGTTTTATTAAGACATAGTAATTATAAAGATACTATTATAGAAGCAATTAACTTAGGAGATGATACAGATACAATTTCAGCAATAGCAGGTTCTATGGCAGGAATCATTTATGGTATGGATTCAATTCCTAAAAATTGGATAGATACTTTATTAAAAAGAGATTATCTTATAGAACTAACAAAAAAATTTGAAAAGAAAGTATGTGAATCAAAATGTTTGAAAAAATAAAAGAAGAATTAACAAACATATATATAGAAAATAAATATATAGATGTAAGTGTTTTTAATGAAAAACTAAAAGAAGTATCTGATGAAGAAAAAAATGTGTTGTATGATTTATTTGGATTATATATTAGAAATGACATTCAAAATAAACACAAAATAATTTCTTATAAAAATTCAAGTCCTGGAATTCAATATGCAATTAATCATGTAACTAAAAAATTAAAAGAATTAGGTTTTAAATCAGTTGTAGAAACTCCAAATGATTCTGTTGCGGATATATTATGCATACAAGAAAATAAAAATGATATTAGAATAAAAGTATATAGTAAACAAAAAACAACACAAAAATTTAAAATTGATATAAAATACGAAGAAATAAAAGATGAGAATTTATATTTTGTTCTTGTTGAATTTGAAAATGAAAATAATATAAATAGTTATATATACAAAAGTATAGATGTATCAAAAATAATATCAGAAAATCATAAAATATATCATTCAACATTAAAAAAAGATGGTTCGAAAAAAAATAATAATTCAATGAGAGAATTAAAAGTAAATGATTCACATTTAGAAAATTGGGATATACTAACAAAATAAAAGATATAGAAAACTATATCTTTTTTAATAACTAAAAAGTTTACAATGATATTTATCAAGTAATTTATTAATTTCATCTAATTTAAATATTTTATTTATAAAACAAAATCTTATTATTAAATCATAATGATTATTTTTTGGAAGAGAATAAGAAGCGCTATCAAGTAACTCATCAATCTCTTTTTCATTTAATTCAAGTGCAATCCCAAGTAAAATAATTGTTTCTTTGCTAGGATGATATCCATCATTTCTGATTTTAGAAAATAAACGTCTATCTATATGTACTTTATTATAAACATCACTATCTTTTAAATTTCTTTCATCAATCATTTTAAATAATAAAGTTTGAAAATTATTATATTCATCTCTTTGTTTAATAAAATCATTTATATTTTCACTAGAAAGGAAATCTTCATTATGAACAGAACCAATTGTATTTACTTTTTGTTTTTTATAACTAATATTATCTTCTTCAGAATAATAATAGTTTCCCATACCACGAGCAAGCATTCTATTTTCAACAACCAAATTATTATCTATATATTGTTTTAATTCCTCAAACATAAAATGTCTCCTTTCAAGTGACCAATTAATATTGAATTTATATTATCATTATATCAGAAATTGCAGCTAATCTGTAGTTTAAATAAAATTATAAAGGGGAGATTAAAATGACAAAAAAAATTAAAAATGAAGAAATGGACATAGTATTTTTACTAGACAGAAGTGGTTCAATGGGAGGAATCGAATTAGATACAATCGGAGGATATAATAGTTACATAAAAGAACAAAAGAAAAATAATGTTAAAGTAACAACCGTATTATTCGACGATAGATATGAAGTATTACATCAAAGAGAAAAAATTAATGATATAAAAGAATTAACAAATAAAGAATACTTTGTAAGAGGTTCAACAGCACTTTTAGATGCAATTGGAAGAACAATAACTTATATGGATGAACAAAAATCAAGAAAAGCTATATTCTTAATAACAACAGATGGGCTAGAAAATTCTTCAAGAGAATATAATAAAGCTAGAATAAAAGAAATGATTAAAGGACATAAAGAATGGGAATTTATTTATATAGGAGCAAATATAGATTCATATAGCGAAGGACAAAGTATAGGAATTGATACAAGAAATATAGCCAATTATAAAAAAGATAAAAAAGGTATACAAAATATGTTTAATGCTATAAATAGAGTATCTAATAATTATTATATGGGAGAAGAAATAAATAGTAGTTGGAAAGAAGGTTTAGAATAATCTTCTTTTTAATTGAAAAAAAATATATAAATATGATAAAATGTTATTGTAACAAACAATATGAAGGTGGGTCATATGAATAACAAAATGTATGGAATTAGTTCACAAGGTATGAGAAAACTTAGTCTTGATTTACTTGAGTATAGCGAAGAGTTTATGAAGATTAAAGAAAAATTAGATAATATTGAAGGAAGGTTAAGAAGTTGTTTTGTTGGCGAAGGTCCAAATAGCTATAATAATTCATTAAAAGCCTTCAACAATAATCTAACATACCTAAGCAAAAATGTAAGAAACTATTCAGAATTTTGCCAAGAAGTAATAAGATCATATGAAAAACATGATATTGGAAGTTTTAAAAGATAAGGAGGAATAAAATATGGCAATGTCATTTAATGAAGTAGACTATGGAAGAAATCAAAAAGCAATTAATACACTTGTTACACAAATGGAACAAAAAGTAAATGCAATTCTTAAAAATGTAAATGTTGATTCAAAAGAATACAAAGAAATTGAAGCAGCACTTAAGGATTGTTGGGTAGGTGTTGATGCTGATAATTTCTTAAAATCATTAAAAACAAGAAATCAAACAGTTTACAACAACATTAAAAATACAAAAACAAAATTTGTATCATATTTCCAAGCAGATGAAGCAGCATTTGCTAAATTTCAAAAATCAAATCAAATAATATAATAAATGGAGGATTAAAATGGCAAGTATAAAATTTGCAAACACATACGATACTGCAGGATTAGATGTTAATAAAATTCCTAAAGTAAAAGATGCAATTAAAGCTTATGTAGCAAAATTAAATAAATTAGCAGATGAATTAGATGCATCAAAGAATTCAGAATGGAATACAGTAATTAAAAATGCTATTAAAGGAACAAATTCAGAAGCAGGAGCTAAATCATATATTTCTAGTATTTGCGCTGAATGTAGAGATCAAATCTCAATGTTAAATTCATTTGTAAATGCATTAGATAAATTAGAAGAAAAATATAAATCAAATGATAAAGGATGTACTGATATCGGATTTATAGATGGTGGTACACATACAGGAATCACTGTATTAAAACCAGTTATTTACTTATATCCAGAAGAAGAAACAGAAGTATCTGTTAAATTAGGAAACCCTGATTTATTATTCTCAACTTATCCAAAATATAATGATGGATGGAATGTAACAGCTCACCCAAATGGTGACTTATATGATAAAGATGGCAACTATTATTACACTTTATTCTGGGATGCAGAAGACACATCAGGAATTGATTTATCTGAAGGGTTTGTTGTTAAAGGTGAAGATACAGCAGCATTCTTAAGAGAAAAATTAATGTATATGGGATTCAATGCAAAAGAAACTAATGAGTTTATCATTTTCTGGTTAGAAAGAATGGAAAATAATAAATACAACTATATTAGATTCAGACAAACAGAAGAAGTTAATGAATATATGCCAATGGTATTAGATAAACAACCAGATACATTATTAAGAGTTATCATGGATTATAAAGCATTGGATGAAGAAATTGAAGTTAGACCTCAAGAATTAAAATCTACAGAAAGAAAAGGATTTGTGGTTACTGAATGGGGTGGACGTAACCTTAAATAATTAGACTATGCAAAAAGAAGCACTTATTAAAGAATTAAACAAATATAATAGTATTAAAAATTATTTAAAACTAACAATTGAAGCGTTAGACGAAAATAATAAAAAAGCTATATACATAAATAATAATATGGAAAAATGTTGTAATTATATGAAATTCAATGATAGACTCAGAAAAACTACAACAACAGATATAGAAAATTTAAATACTATTATGAAAAAAGTTGATGAAAAGATTAAACAACTTACAACAAGTTTAAATCAAATTCATCAATAGAGAGGAATATATGAGTTTACTAAGAGTCAATACAACTGAGTTACATGAAATATCAAAAGAACTAATGGAATTATCTTATAAGTATAATGACTTAGTTAATAAATATTATCAAAGAATTAATGGCATAAACGGAAAAACCAACGAATGGGCTGGAAGTGATGCTACAAACTTTATTAATACAGTTAATAAAGAAAAAAATATTTATGAAACAGTCGGAAAAACTATGAGAGAATATTCAGTCCAATTAGAAGGATATACAAAAACAGTTGAAGATTTGATTAAACTTAATTCACTATGAATAATAAATTTGTAATAGTAGATACATCAAAAATTAAAACAGAAGTAGTAAAACAGCTGACAGAATCAAAAGAAAATTTTACAAAAGCTAATTATTATCTAAGTAAAATTTATGAACTTAAATGTCCTGAATTTACATCAATACTAGATTTCGTTAAAAAAGATATAACAGAAAATAATAAATTATGTGATGATTATATTTCTAAAATGAATAAAGTAATAAAAAGTTTTAATAATCTATCTACTGAAATCATTAAAAAGTCTTCTACAATAGAAAAAATAAATGCATCAAGTCTAATGTCCAGGAAATAAAGGTAAAATAAAACAGTTGAATTAATCAACTGTTTTTATTTGTAAGTAATACTAATTTAGTATTATTTCTAATATTTGTATTTTTTAAAAGTACATCAATTTTATAAATTTCACCAGTACTAGCATTTATTAGTTCAGTAAAATTATCACCTTGAAAGGCATTATTGGAAAGCTCACCAATAGCTTTAACAAGTAGGTTAATAACATTACCAATTTTTTTATTTATTGGAAGAAATAAATCATAAACTTCATCTATTTCTGGAACCAATAATTTAACTAAAACTTTATTCTCCATATTATTCACCAATTCCTTTTATAACACGGTATTCCCCATCATTAATAGCATAAACAAGACCTTCGAAATTTTGATTAGCATCTTCAGCAAGTAAGTTGTTTATGTTAAATACAACTTGTACATTTACTCCAGTACCAATCCATAAACCAGAAGAATTATCAGCATTATCAATATACCACTTATCAAGTGTAACTTTCTTAAATGAACTATAATTATCAACTATTATTAAATAACAGTTCTTTTCGCTTAATGAAGAAACAAATTCTTCAAATTTAACTTTATATTCTTCACTCATATCACCTAAGAATGATTTAAGACCAAGTATAAACACAAAATTAGTGTTATCTGTATTACTAACGTTTTCAATAATACTATCAAGGCTACTATCAGGGTCTGAATTATAAAGATTTCCTTCATTACTATCTAAATTAACTAGGTAAGTACTATCATATACTTCAACATGATTACCTGGTAAATAATTGATTTCATCAATAATACCACATATAAAAGATAAACTTGAAAGAGCAGTATTACCAGTAATTGAACTAATTCTATTTTTAGTAATATTATGATAATAAATAGCAAATTCATTATTATCAATACCAATAGGTAAATTATTAATATCTTTTACATATGGAAGTAAAGATTCACTAGTTACAGATGATGGAATTTGAGGAATTTCTTTTGCCTTCATATTTGGATATAAAGAAATCATATGTTCTTTCATTGCTTTTATTTGATCGTTTATTCTATCTTTTTCATTTATATAACAAGTTTGAAATTCATAAATACCTTCGTTAATTTTTGAAATACCACGACCAGATATTTTAGCAGGAACAAGTCCATCAGGTGCTTCAAGATAATATTTGTAATCAAATGAATCAGCAAGTTGTAATCCGATAACATTACTAAAATATTGCAATATATTATTTCTAATACTATTTGTAGAAGAAGCAGTTAAAACAAACATAATTCCATATTTAACACCCTCTCTAAACAAGAACATTAAATAGTTTCCAATATCATCATCAAAGTTCTCAACAAAAGATTCAAAATTATTAACAAGCATTAAAATTAAAGGAACTTTCTTATCAGGATTAAGTCTATTATAATCATTAATATTTCCATTATATTCAGAGAATAATTGTTTTCTCTTATCAACTTCTTTTTCTAAATATTTAAATAAATTAGCAAGTTTTTCTTTTTCTTGAATAGTTATAACATCTCCGATTTGAGGAGTATTTTCAAATATTTTTAAAGACTCACTACCAAATTCTAATAAATACATATTTATATCTTTAGGACTATTATATAAACATAAAGAATATATTAAAGTAATTAATAAATTCTCTTTACCTGAACCAGGAATGCCTATTATAGCGGTATTTCCAGTTTGAGAAAAATTAATTGAATAAAGTCCTTGCATTTGTTCTACTGGATTATCATATTCACCAACAATACCAACAACATCATTGTTTACTTTAGTATAGTTATACTTTTTAATTAGATCTGTTAATGATATAAAATCAGGCATCTTTGGTAACCATAATTTATGAAACTTTATATTTTCTTTAATAGCTAAATTATAAATATGTTTAACTATATTTGATAATTGATCACCATAATCAGTAGTTGTATCTTTTTGAACTGTATCATTTATTGTCTTATTAATAAAACCAATTTCATTTATAAAATCAATAGAATCATTTGTTTTCTTAATAAACTTTTCACTTGGTTGATATCTAGCTCCAGTCCAAGCAGATTGACCCATTTCAAATAATTCATCATATCCAACTTGTAAATAGAATCTACCGGTTTCTTTAATATTAGCAGCTTCAGGTCGCTTTAACATTTCAATACTATCTCCAGCAGATTGAACTTTTAAACAAACTCTAAACCTTGTATTAGACCAAATTTGATCATTTACAACACCACTAGGTTTTTGAGTAGCAAGAATTAAGTGAACACCAAGTGAACGACCAATACGAGCAGTACTGATTAACTCGTCCATAAATTCAGGTTGTTGATCTTTTAACTCAGCAAACTCATCAGAAATAATAAATAGGTGAGAGATAGGTTCTTTAATAACACCCTCTCTGTGTAGTCTTTGATATTTATAAATATCAATTGTACTTTCACCAACTTTTTCTCTAACTTCATTAAATACTTTTTGACGTCTTTTAAGTTCACTCTTAATAGATACTAAAGTTCTATTCATTTCACTAACATCTAAGTTAGTAATAGTACCAATAACATGAGGTAGGGATACATTAGTTTCCTTATTCTCAAATGCACCAGCAAGCCCACCACCTTTGTAGTCAATTAAAACAAATTGAACTTCATCTGGATGATAGTTAAGTGCCATAGATAAAATATATGTAATAATAAATTCTGATTTACCAGAACCAGTCATACCAGCAATTAAACCATGAGGTCCATGAAACTTTTCGTGTAAATCTAAATCAAATTTAGAACCACTCTTATAAACACCTACAGGAGCAGCAAGGGTATTTGTAGGGTTATTAGCTTCCCATCTACTTAAAACACCCAACTGTTCAATCCTACCAGCATTACACATTTCTAAAAATTCCAAACTTTGAGGTAAAACATTCTCAGTACTTTGACTAGAAACAGGTATGTTAGAAATAATAGAAACTATATCATCTATATTATAATTTTCTAAATATTCAGCTTTATAAGTAGCTTGATCCTTAGAACTTAAATCTTTACCAAAAAGACCACTATTAGTATCAACAATTTTAGCAAACTTTTCACATTTACTAGGTAAGTTTTTCATATTACTCTCAAGCATTAATAAAGAAAAACCATAATTTGAATTAGTCTCAAGTATCTTGTTAACTATAGAACTATATTTAGCCATTTTAAAGTTATCAGTAATAATTAAATAATAAGGAGATTCATTTTTATAATATTCTTTCTTATCATAAGTATCTTCATCTTCATCAGTATTATTTTTTTTATTTTTTCTTTCGTTATATTCATTTTCTAAATAAGTAGAAATAACTTTAATTTCTTCTTCAGTTTTAGCAAAAAATCTTATTGATTTATCATTACTTAAAGTATGATATAAATATTTAACATAAGAAAAATTATCAGCATTTTCTTCACTTAAAAAGAAAACTAACTTCAAATCAATAGGACTATGAGCTGCAATTAATTGTAGTAATAATCCATCAATAAATCCTTTTTTATTTGTACATTCAAGTATAACAGGAAACACATTATTTTCAACTAATGAAGCAGTTATAGGAACATCTTTCATCATAAGAGGATTATTAGCAATATCAATAGCACTTTCTTTTAAATTATCATCTTCTAAACTAAATTGTTTAACAGGAGCATTAATAACAATGTTTGCATTTTTATTACCAACTCCTAGTCTTAAAGTTAAAAAGTCTTTGTCAGTAATTTCTTTACTCCATATTTTACTATTACCAGTTTTAATATTATTAACAATAGAATTTAAATCTAAAAAGTTTTCTCTTAATATTTTTTCTTGCTCATTTATAGCATTTTGAATATCAACTTTCTTTTCATTTAAATATTCTAAATATTTTTCTTGTCTTAATTTTTCTTTCTTAATAATTTGTTTTTTTTGATATCTATTAGCAAAAATAGGTAAAATAACAGAACCAATTATCATAGCAGCAGATATAGCAAGAGAAGGTGCGGCAGCACCAATAGTAGTAGTTTTATTAATTATTCCAATAACACTAGTAACACCAGTTATAACACTTGTAAGACCAATCATAAGACTTGCACCTATAGTAAATATAGCAGGAAATTCTTCGTTTTTAACTTCTTCAGGAGGTGCATCTATTGTAATATCAGCTTGTTGAATATTAAATTTTAATTGAGGTGTATGAAAAAACAAATTATCTTCATCATACAAAGAAATATTTCTCTCAAGTTCATTTATTGGAACATATTGTGTATTATCAACAAGTTTTTTTGCATAAAGATTTAAATTATAACTAACAGGTTTAATACCACATACTCTAATATAAGAGCCCATAAATATAATTTTTGTACCTCTAATAAATATAATATCTCCAATCTTTAACGCTGAAGAACTAGTTTTATAACTATTTAAAAATGATAATAAATTTTGATCATTTAAAACATAACCATTTTCAGTTTTATTAATTTGAATTTCACCATCCATAATAGAGATACGAATATTTGCATTATCAGCATTTCCAACTAAAACTGTATTAACATTAGAAATATCTAAATCAACATACTCAATATCAAAACTATTAAGACAATATAATTGAAGAGTATCATCTATAAAATTAAGAGTATAAATATCATTGTTTTTTAAATTAGTATGATTTATATTCATACCATTAGCACCAATAGAATACTCACTATTAGAAACAATATTCCACTCACCATTAATAGAATCAATAGTAATTGTTTTCTCAGTTTTATTACTTACAAAATTAAATGATATGGAATCATCCACTTTAGAAGACAATCCACATTTATATAATTTTTCTTTAGTTTCGATAAATAATTTCATGATACACCACCATATTATATATTCTAAAAATATTTTATCATAATTATATAAAAAAATCATTATATTATTAGAACGCAATATCTTAAAAAATGTTATAATATTACTAGGATGTGACAATATGAATAAACAAGAAATTTTAAACAAATATACAAAACAACAAT
>JAZUBJ010000031.1:0-6945 GCA_045638445.1 Bacilli bacterium
TAATATACAAGTTGATAGTGTAAAAAGTGGAGAAGAATGCATATTTAAAATTAAATCAGGAGAAACATACAATTTGATATTATTAGATGATGTACTACCAGATATAGGTGGATTAGAACTAATAAAAATAATAAAAAATATTGGAGGATTCTATATACCACCAGTAGTTGCATATACAGCAAACGTAATGAATGGTATCAAAGAAGAATATTTAAGTAAAGGTTTTGATGAATACATGCCAAAACCATTTGATATAAATCAATTTGATTTAATAATAAAAAAATTTTGTAAACAAAATATTAAATAAACCTCATTAATATGAGGTTTTAATTTGTAAAAAAAGAATTATTATTAATAATAATTCTATAAATCAATTTCATCTATAACATAATCATATTCAGACATATCAATTACATTTTTGCAAAATAAACATAAACCAGAATCATTAACATTTAATGAATTACCACAAGTAGGACAGTTAATAGTAACACCTATATTTTTTGAATTAAGTTTTTTTACAAACCTTATTTTATGTTCTTCTTCAATTCTATGTGTATTAACACCGCTAATATAATCTCCAGTCTTCGCATCAATATAATAATCCATATATCTTGATATTAAAACTACATCAACATAAATACAATTATCTTTAACTTCATAATTTTCAATTTTTGTTGATTTAACATTCATTTCATCAAAAATTCTTATTACGTTTTTTTCATTATATGAATTAACAAGCTCAGTATAACGATTATAAATTTCTTCATTTATATAATGCTTAATATTAAGAATATTTCTTTCCATTATAGCATCTAGTATCATTATAAATATTCTATCAACTTTTCCTATAAAAACATCTTCATTAAATTCCTTATCATATTTTTTAATTTCTTCTATCATATTAACCTCCTAAAATCTTGAAATAACACTTTTTTTTGATAAAACCCAATCATGATTATTATTAGTTATTTTCATTCTACAGTAAGGACATATACTTGTTTGACTATTTTCTAAATCAGCACCACAACCAGGACATTTTCCAGAAATATTTTGTTTATTTTTCATAACATAGATTAATTCATATTTATTTCTTACTCTATATCTATTATCACCACGAACAATTCTATTATTTTGATCTACAACATAATCAAAAAATGAAATCATCAAAATAACTTTAATTGTCGAAACACCATTTTCATTTGAAAAATCAACAATTTCATAAGAATGATGAGTAAAATCTCTCATTATATTTTTTTGTTTTTTAAGTTCTAAAACTTTTAATTGACTTTTATATGTATTAAATAATTCATCACTTAATAAAGGTTTCATTTCATTATAATTAAAATTCATCCAAGCGTTTTGTAGTTTTATAAAATCATTATATACTTTATCTAAAAATTCTTTTTTATTAAAATGAGGTAAACTTTTCTTAATAATTAATTCATCGAAAGGAACAATATTTTTATATTTATCATATGAATTGAGTGTTTTTACAGTAGCATTACTATTATTAACTGGAGAAGTTATATGTTTAGGTTTTTTATTATATGTATAAATAAAATAAAAAATAAAGAAAGCAAATAACAGAAAAGCTATAAATTCAAAAGAATCAGAATCAATATCAACATCGTAATTACCATTATAACTACCTGAACCACTATAACTATAGTCATCGTCATCATAATCATAGTCATAATCATAGTCATAATCGTAATCAAAATCAAAATCATAATCATAATCAAAGTCGTAGTCATAGTCAGTATCCCAACCACTATCAGCTTTAACATACACAAAAGTAAAACATGATAATAATGCTAATAATATGACTATTAATTTATAACACTTCTTCATAAACACAACCTCTATTATAAATAGTATATCATTATTTAAAAAATAAAAAAATAAAAACTAGCATTCAAACTAGTTTTTTATTTATAATTTAAAACTTCTTCTACATCATCAAAATGAAATTTTTCTTTGCCAATTATTTGATAATTTTCATGTCCTTTACCAAGTATTAATAAAATATCATTTTCTTCTAACATTTTAATACCATGTTTTATAGCTGTTCTTCTATCTGTAATAACTTCGTAATTTTCCTTTTTGATACCATTTAAAATGTCACTAATAATTTTATTCTCATCTTCAGTTCTTGGATTGTCATTAGTAATAATAACATAATCACTAAGTCTCGTTGCGATTTCTCCCATTAAAGGTCTCTTTTTTGGATCACGATCACCGCCACAACCAATAATAGTAATAATTTTTCCTTTTTTTAATTCGTTATATGTAGAAATTACTTTTTCTACAGCATCAGGAGTATGTGCATAATCAACAATAGCATATGCACCATTTATTGAAATTGTTTCACATCTTCCTTTTGGCGCTTTTAATAATTCAGTTTTTTCAAGTAAAGAATTAATATCAAAACCATATTGATTTAAAATAGATAACATTGTCAAAAAATTATAAACATTAAATTTACTTGTTAGTGGAATTGTAACATTGTATAAAGTCTCATCATATTCAAAAACTAAATCAGTATCCTTTGGTGTAGTAGAGTAACTTACAATTTTATAATCACCATCATTTCCAAAAGTGATAAACTTATGGTTATTTGTATTAAATGAATTGTGATATGCATCATCTTTATTAACACAAATTATAGCGTCTTTATCTAAATGATTTAAAATTAATTTCTTAGCTTCTAAATAATTTTCCATTGTTTTATGATAATCTAAATGATCTTCAGTAAAATTAGTAAATCCAATAATATCAAAATTAATTCCATGAAGTCTATTATAACTTAAAGCTTGTGAACTAACTTCCATAACTATAACTTCACATCCATCATTATATGCAGAATATAATAATTGATATAAAACTAAAATATCAGGAGTAGTGTTATTAAGTTCAATAAATTTATCGTTATGATAAAAACCAATTGTACCAATATATGCGGCGTTAATACCTAAATTTCTAAGCATTTGATATATTAAAAAGCAACTAGTAGTTTTACCATTTGTACCAGTAACACCAATAATTTTAAGTTTATTTATAATGTCGCCATATTCTTTTACTAATATTTCTCTTTGATATTCGCTTGTATCATTAACTTTTGTATATGGAATATTAATATCTAGTTCAATTTCACTAATTATATGAGAAGCACCATTCGAAATGGCTTTATCAATATAATTATGACCATCTACAGTTAGTCCTTTTATCGCAATAAAAGTTTGTCCTTCTTTAACTTTTCTAGAATCATTTTCATATTTAAACATATCATCACCTAAAATTATTATAACATATTAATAAAACATTTAAAAAAAATTGAAAGAGTGTTATAATATGCGTAATGGAGGAACAATATGAAAATAAAAGAAAAATCAAAAGGTTTTGTTAGTGAATTTAAACAATTTATTCAAAGGGGAAATGCATTTGATATGGCAGTTGCAGTTGTAATAGGAAGCTCATTTAATGCAATTGTAACATCATTAGTAAATAACATTATGACACCTTTAATTGCTGTTGTAATCGGAAAACAAGATTTCTCAAAATTATGTTTAACCATAAATAATACTAAAATAGAATATGGATTATTTATTCAAGCAGTAATTGATTTTATAATAGTAGCTTTCTGTATATTTGTATTTATTAAATTAATAAATTCAATAATTAGAAAAAAAGAAGAACCTAAAAAAGAAGAAGCACCTAAAAAATCTGATGAAGTGTTATTGTTAGAAGAAATTAGAGATTTATTAAAAAAACAAAATAAAAAATAAAGAGTATATAACTCTTTTTTTTATGATATAATAATTACGTATAATAGGTGATAAAATGAATAAGAAGGGTTTTACATTAGTTGAAATAATTGCAACAATAGTAATCATAGCAGTTGTTGGATTAATAGCAGTTCCTGGTGTTATAAAGAGTTTTAATAACAGTAGAATTGATTCTATAAAAATACAAGAAAATAATCTAGTGCAATCAGGTGACTTACTACTAGATGATTATTGTAAAGACTCGATTAACAAATATAATAAAGATAAATGTGATATGTATTATCAAGAACTAGTATTAACAGATATAGAAAAAGAAAATAATAAAGATTTTTTATCCAATGAAAAAATATATAAATATATTTGTGTTGATGATATAAAAAGTCTTAAATACTATACTGAAGAATTAAAGTTTTCAGGGGATTCTTGTAATGGCGTAGTAATTTATGAAATTGATAAAAAAACAAATATGAAAAGTGACTCATATTCATATATAAAATGTAATGATTCATATAAAACAGAAGATAAAAATATTAAAATAGAAGAGTTATTCAAAAACTGTTTTGATGAAATTAAAACAGAAGATGATTACAATAAAACATTTACTGTAACAGTAAAACATGTAGAAAATGATTTAGGCGGAATGGAAATAAAACCAAGAGATACATTTTTACTTAGTAATCAAGACTATGAGAATGAAACTATAATATCAATTAAAACAACACTCCATCAAAAAAATGGAAATACATATAATACTGGCCTAAATAAAGGCGGGAAAGATATAGAATTAACTTCAAGAATAGAAGATGGAGTTACTATATATGACGTAACGAAATTACCAAAAGAAAATCTTATAATTAATGTGGTTTATACAGTTGAAAAACATAATATAGTGACAAATTATTTTAAATATACTCCTGGATCAGAAAGAGAACACTCAACACAAACATTAAAACAAAAAACAACACTTACAGGTTTTACTTATGAAACAGTTAGTGTGGATGCTCCAGAAGAATTAACAGAAAAAATAAACGGTCAAGATGAAAAATACATATTGTATGCTGCATATGTAGATGACAATAAAAGAACACTACCATTTGATAATAATATAGATATTGGCCAAAAAGATAAACAAGTAGAACTTGTATATCAAAGAGAAAGTTTTAATATCAAATATAATAACAATGGTGGAACAGGGTGCGATAAAGGCAGAATAAAATATAAAGAAAACTTTAATAATTTGTGTGAACCAACAAGAACAGGTTATGATTTTAAAGGATGGAGCCTTACAAATGGTGAAGAAATCCTAAAAAAAGAAGAACAAAATTTAAATTACAATGATTTAAATTTATATGCAGTATGGGAAGCACATACATTTAAATTTATATTTAAAGGAAACGGTAATGCTTCTGGAAAAACAGAAGAAATGATATGTGAATATGATAAAGATTGCAAATTACCAACAAATGGTTTTGTAAGACCAGGATATAAATTCGATAAATGGTATTTAAATCAAACACAAACAGGTACAGGATATTCTGAAAATACAAACTTGAAAAATTATACAACAGAAAATAAAAAAATAATTAATTTATACGCAGGATGGAAAGCTGAATCATACGATATTACCCTTGATGCAAATGGTGGAACACCTTCAACACAAACAGTAAGTGTAACATATGCAAAAAATTATGGAACATTACCAACAGCATCATGGACAGGATATACTTTTGATGGATGGTTCACTGAAAAAACAGAAGGAGAAGAAATTACGAAAGATACTTTGGTTACAATAACAAGCAATCAAAGACTGTACGCAAAATGGAAACCAGTTATTCATAATATTACCTATGACTTAGGAACAGTTCAATATTCAAGTCTTGGAGAAAATGCACCAACAAGTGCTCAGTACACTAAAACTACAACAATAAGTGCACCAACAGCAAAAGGTTTCACATTTAAAGGATGGACACTTAGTAACACAAGTTCAAAATTGAATGGAAATACACTAACAATGGGTAATCAAGATATTAAATTAACAGCAAATTGGGAAGCAAATTTAACTTCGTACGTTACATATCTTTATGATAATCACAGTTCTGATAATAATTTAATAAAGGACAATACTGAAGATGAAAATATAAGATACTATAATTCAAATCCAAACAACTATGTAAAATTTAACGGGGAACTTTGGAGAATGATAGGAGTATTCAATGTAAGTAATGGAAAAACAACATCAAATAGAATTAAATTAATTAGAGCAACAAATTTAATTGATGCATCATGGGATTCATCAAATTCAAATGTAAACGGTGGAAATGGAGAAGATGAGTGGTCACAAGCAAGTATTAAAACATTGCTAAATGATTACTATTACAGTGGAACAACATCATGTTTATATTGTGATGATGCAAATCAACAAACGTGTACTAAAACATGTGATTTTAGTAAAATGACAAATGAAGCAAAAAATATGATTGAAAACGCAGTATGGTATCTTGGTGGAATAGAATTTGGTGGAGACGAAAGTGAAGCCGGAGATGGAATTCATACAGCAAAAGAAGCATATGAAAGAGAAAGACAAGGAAGAGATAAAAAACCTTTTTGTAAAAATTATGAATCAACGCCACATTGTAAAGGTGATTACGTAGATAGAACATCATCTTGGACAGGCGCAGTAGGATTAATATATGCAAGTGACTTTGGATTTGCTTCATCAAATAAAGATTGCTATGACTATGATGTTGCATATAATACAAAATGTCAAAAAAATAACTGGATGCTTTCAAAAGAAGGGGAAAACTACTGGACAATAACTCATAGACATTCAACATATTATGCAGATGCAATTCATCAAGTAGGTTCAACACAAATGGGAGACGCATCTGCTAATGGACTTCATGGAGTAAGACCATCAGTTTATTTAAAAAATAGTGTTAAAGTTATAAATGGAAATGGTTCATCATCTAGCCCATACATATTAAAATAAAAAGAATATTGAAAAATATTCTTTTTTTTCATAGATAAATTATAATAACAAGTGCAACACTTAAATAATTCAAAATAAAAAGTTCATAAATTTACTCATGATATAATGTTGGTGTCTAATCAAACATTAAGGAGTAAATAATATGAACTATAATCATCTTACCATAGAAGA
>JAZUBJ010000032.1:0-13838 GCA_045638445.1 Bacilli bacterium
AAAAAAAGCAGGAAGAAAAGGATGGAAAGCATTTATACCATTTTTAGGTACATACGAACTATTTGAAATATCAGGTATAGATGGTTATTTAATATTTATACAATTTATTCCTGCTGTAGGACATTTAATATATAAAACAATTAAAATGATTAATAAAGTAAAATTATCAGAAAAATTTAATCAAAACAATGTATTATTTCAATCAGGGTTAGTATTATTACCGGTTATATTTTTACCTATTTTAGCATTTAGTGACAAAAAATACATAGTTAATGACAAACCAAATGAAAATGCAATATAAAAAAGAGTTTAAAAAACTCTTTTTATTTTTCATAAGTAGTTCCTTCTCTACTATCTTTTAATGTAATACCAAGTTCAGCTAACTTATCACGAATTTGATCAGACATATCATATCTCTTTTCTTCTCTAGCTTGACGTCTTAAACCAATTATAAAGTTAATTAACTTATCATCAAGTGATTCTTCATTTGTATTATTTTCTTGAACAAATGAAATACCAAGAATTGGTTCAACAACTTCATCAAAGAAATTAACAATATTAGCAAGTTTATTAGCGTCATCAGTTTTATTAACTATTTTAACAAGCTCATATAAATAACTAATAGCAAGAGCAGTATTAAAGTCATCATCCATAGCTTCAATAAACTTATCATGAATTTCTTTAATTTCAGCATCTTCACTCATTTCTTTACTAGCTTTACTTCTAGCAGTCATTAATGCTTTAACAATTGATTCATAACTCTTCTTAGCTTCAGTTAATTTATTATCATCAAAATCAGTTGGTTTTCTATAATGAGATAATATTGTAAAGAATCTTACAACAACTGGATCAAATTTATTAAATAAATCCGGAAGTGTTATAAAGTTTCCTAAAGATTTACCCATCTTTTGACCATTAACAGTAACTAAATTATTATGAATAAAATATTTAACAAAATCACATCCATTAGCAGAAACACTTTGAGCTATTTCACATTCATGATGAGGGAAAATATTGTCCATTCCTCCACCATGAATATCAAATGTATCCCCTAAATATTTCTTAGACATAACAGAACATTCAATATGCCATCCTGGATATCCAACTCCCCAAGGACTATCCCACTTCATTAAGTGATTATCATCGGCACTTTTCCATAAAGCAAAATCCTCAGGTCTCTTTTTATCATCTGCAACATTAATTCTCTCACCACTAACAGTATCTTCTAAATTTCTATTAGATAGTTTTCCATAATCTTTGAATTTACTTACTTCAAAATAAACATTATTATTTTCAGTAACATAAGCAAATCCCTTATCAACTAATGTTTTAACCATATCTATAATTTCAATAATATGTCCAGTAGCTCTACATGATATATCTGGTCTTAAAACATTTAATTTGTTCATACAATCAAAATATGAAAGTTCATATTTATATGCAATTTGGTATGGATCAATCATTTCAATCTTTGCTTGTTTCTCGATCTTACTCTCCCCACTATCTGCATCCCCAACTAAATGACCAACATCAGTAATATTTTGAACATATTTAACATTATACCCTTTAAATTTAAGATATCTATAAACAATATCAAAACTAATGTAACTCTTAGCATGTCCTAAATGAGGAAATCCATATACAGTAGGTCCACAAACATACATACCAACATTATTCCCATATAAAGGAATAAATTCTTCTTTTTCACGACTTATAGTATTATAAACCTTTAACATATATATTCCACCTCTCTTAATGTTTATAATTTTAACATAAATTTAGAATAAATAACATAAAAAAAATGAATTTATCATTCATTTTCTTTATTAAATAACTTTTCCCTAACTAATTTTTCAATTTCTTTATATAACTCAGGTGTATTTTTCAATAAAAGTTTAACATTTTCTTTTCCTTGACCAATCTTTTCACCTTTATAACTAAACCATGCACCACTCTTATCAACTATACCAAGATTAACTGCCATATCAACAATTTCACCAGTTTTAGAAACACCTTCACCATACATAATTTCAACCTCAGCAGTTTTAAATGGTGGAGCAACTTTATTTTTAACAACTTTAATTACAGTCTTATTACCAAGAACTTCCCCATTAACTTTAATTTGTTCTCCACGTCTAACATCTAATCTAACTGAAGAATAGAATTTAAGAGCACGACCACCAGGTGTTGTCTCAGGATTACCAAACATAATACCAACTTTTTCTCTTAATTGATTTATAAATATACAAATAGTATTAGTTTTATTAATAACTCCACCAAGTTTTCTTAATGCTTGACTCATAAGTCTAGCTTGAAGACCAACATGAGAGTCTCCCATTTCACCTTCAATTTCAGCTTGAGGCACAAGTGCAGCAACACTATCTATAACAATAATACTCATAGCACCACTTCTAACTAAAGCCTCAACAATCTCTAAAGCTTGTTCTCCAGTATCAGGTTGACTTAATAATAAGTTATCAGTATCAACACCAAGTTTTTTTGCATACACAGGATCTAAAGCATGCTCAGCATCAATAAAAGCAGCTCTTCCTCCAGTTTTTTGTACTTCAGCAATCGCATGAAGAGCAATTGTTGTTTTACCACTTGATTCAGGACCAAAAACTTCTATTATTCTTCCTTTTGGATATCCACCTACACCAAGTGCGTTATCAAGCATAATAGATCCACTTGATACAACATCTATATTATTAACACCCTTTTCACCTAATTTCATAATAGCGCCCTTACCAAATTGTTTTTCAATATCAGCAAGAACTTGTTCTAAAGCTTTATCTTTTTCTTTTTTCATTGTCGTACTCTCCTTCATAAACTAATTGTAAACCATTGTTTTTTATTTGTCAACAATTTTTTTCAAACATTTGTTTGTATCAAAATTTAATTATTATTTTATATAAAACCCAATAATTTAATTATACTAACAAGCAGCCTATTTATAATAAAATTTTAAGTAAATTAAAACAAACAAAATTAAAAAACATAAAAAAATAAGTACTATTTAGTACTTATAAATTTTTTATTTTTATCATAATATTGAATACCACTTAATACTGAAAGTACAGTAGCAATCATAATTAATACTCTAGCTACTTTTACACCAAATAATGATAATGGTAAATCATAGAAAAATAATAATGAAATACCTGTTAACATACAAGCAGTTTTAACTTTTCCTGCTTTACTTGCAGCAACAGCACCACTCTTTTGACCAGCAACCATTTTAATTGAATCAACAGCAATATCCCTACATACAATAACTACTGGAACAATAACACTAATATAACCTTCTACAGCTAATATAATTAAAACACCATTAACTAAAATTTTATCAGCAATAGCATCCATAATTTTACCCATATCTGTAACTAAATTATATTTACGAGCTAAATATCCATCAAGAAAATCAGTAGTAGCAGCAATAACAAATATAACTCCACATATTAAATATTTACTATCAATAATAAAATCTGCAGCAATCCTTATTTCAGGAAAAGCAACTCCTATTCTATTTAATGGAAAAACCATTAAAACAAGTAATACAACAGATAAAATTATTCTACATAAAGTTATTTTATTAGGTGTATTCATAATAAACCTCCTTTATTAATAATAAAACTTAAATAGTTAGCATCCTTATCACTAAGAAACTTAACTATCATTAAAACTAAAATAACTAGTATTATAACCACTAATATGTATATTAATGCATATTTTATACCACTTTTTTTCTTCCTCTTTAATGTGTATGGAGAAACAATTTTATTTTCTTCATTTTTACTTTCTAAAATATTAATTTCTCTTGTCTGTTCTAAAATTTCATTAACTGGAATTCTAGAAGTATAACTAAATATAAAATCATTAAACTTATCTATAATTTCATCTTCATCTAAATTTAAATACTTAGCATATTTCTTAATAGTATCTTTTAAGAAAAAAACATCTTTAAAAGCATTAAAATTTCCATCTTCTAAATTATCAAGTTGACTCTCAGTAATATTTAAATCTTTTAATACTTCAGATTTAGCTATACCAATAGTTTCCCTAGCTTCTTTAAAAGCAACTCCTATATCTTTCATTAATAATCTCCTATAAAATAAAAAAATAATTCTTAATAAGCCATGTTCTGTACCTATAAAAGGTGACATACATTTATCTAAGGATTACTCCTTCCCTTACTCTTTTACTAATTCATTCGTAAGAGTTCCCCTACCAATTTTGGGTTTCTCACTCGTGGGGTTTACCGCGTTCCACTATTCTTATCCCTAAGAATACTCGTCTCTATGGCACTTTTATATCTAATTTAATCTGTTCTAGATTATTTCGAAGCCGTTAGTATTTCTACTACCTAGGGTTATTTTTTCCCCTAGCACGAACACTTTCAATCATTTCAGATTGAGTGAGCATGGACTTTCCTCTACATATAACATATGCAGCGTATGTCTAAAGAATTATTCTCCATATACTACTTTTTCTAAATCACTAATTCTCTTTAATAAATCAACATTAGTAACCTTATTAGAGCCAGCTATATCTAAAGATGTTTTTAAATTTCTAATGTCTGTCTTAAGTTTACTATTTTCTTCTTCAAGTCTTTTAATTTCACCAACTAATTTTCTAATAGTATTCTCCATATCAACATAATCTTTAATAATCATATCCAAAAATTGATCAACTTCTTGAGGTCTATATCCCCTTGCATCAATCTTAAAATCTTTTTCAAGTATTTCTTTTGGAGTCAAAAATCTCTTATCATCAAACATCTTTTTTAGCCTCTCTTCCAATATAATTTTAAATCAAAACACATTCTTTGTCAACAACACCAAAAAAAGGACTACTCACATAGTCCCGCTTCAACATATAAAATACTTTTACTTAAAATCTCATCCATCTCTTTAAACATCAAATTTATATCTTTAATATCCCACCTCCACATACATAATACAATATTAAAAATATAAATTCATCACATTCGACAAAACAAGAATTAACTCTCCAAAATCTCCTTATAATGTTCATAAATTTCAGTAAAATCATTCTTATTAAAACTAAACTTCATATTTACTAAAAACTTATCATCTTTACCATTTATAACATTATAAGCATTACTATAATCAATACTAATTTTCATAATATAACTGCTATTATAACTAATATCTATAATAATGTTATCGTCTACAGGAACATAACTACTATTATTAACTTCATTATATCTATCAAAAAAATCATTTAAACTTATATTACAAGTAACATTAGTATTTGATACATATTGATATTCACATTTATTAACTAAAGATTTAATAAACTCATAATCATAAAAACTATTTTTTACATAATCATACTCATTACTACATAAAGAAAGTTCCATAGTATCTGAATCTAAACAAAATAACTTATCATTATACACAATAACACCATTGTTATAACTATTACTTTCATATAATTCCAGTTTGTTATCAGTATAATATATCATTTCTTCAAATTCATTATTTAAATTCTTATTTACCGTCATTGTATAATTATCTTTAATATTATTAACAAGACTATTTATTTTTTCAATATCAACTTTATTTTCAGGTTTCTCTACAGTATTAAAAAAACCAGTAGCCATAACAAATACAATCATACATAAAACAATAGCACCACATATTAAAGTATATTTACTTTTCATATCTAAATTATCTAACATAATATTTCCCCAATTAATTTATTTTTTCCACGACCATTTATAAAATCTCGAGCACTCATTTCTTTTTTTCCAGCAGGTTTAAGTCTTGTAATAACAACTTCTTTATCACTACACATAACACCAAGTCCATCATCATACACACTCACTATTTCACCTTGTTTTCCACTTTTCTTATCTCCAACATGGCTCTCACATATCTTAATAATTTCTCCATTTAATGTAGTATATGAAGTTGGAAAAGGATATAAACCACGAATATGATTATGAACTTCACGAGCACTTTTATTAAAATCTAATTTTTCTTCTTCTTTTTTTATATTATATGCAAATGTAACTAAACTTTCATCTTGTGAAATTCTATCATTAGTACCTTCAAAAATACTAGGTAAAGTTTCAAGTAATAATTCACTTCCAAGAACACTTAATTTATCATGAATATCACCAACATTATAGTGATCAAGTATTTCAATACTCTTTTGTGTAATTATATCACCATCATCCATACCAGGAGCCATATACATAATTGTTACACCTGTTTCACTATAACCATCTATCAAACATCTATGAAGTGGACTTCCACCTCTTAATTTAGGAAGTAAACTTGCATGAACATTAATCGCTTTATATTTAGGAGTATCAAGTAAAACACTTGGAATTATTTGACCATAAGCACATGTAATAATAACATCAGGATTTGCATCAAGTATATGTTGATATTCTTCTCGAATCTTTACAGGCTGAAAAACTTCAATCCCATGTTTTAAAGCACATTCTTTAACAGGTGTATATTTTAATTCTTGATGACGTCCAACTCTACTATCAGGTTGACTAACAACCATAATAACATTACATTCCCTAATTAACATTTCTAAAACTGGTACACTATATTCAGGAGTACCCATAAATATAACTTTTTTATCTTTCATATCTTCACCTCTGAGTCAATATTATTATATCATAAAGAAAAAGACTATTACATAAGTAATAATCTTATTCAACAACATATGGACTACTAGTACTTCCATCACCACCACTAAATTTAGTACCTGCTTTAAGTGAAATCATTGGACGAACACCATAATCATTAGTAATAGAATGTTTGTTAATCTTACCAGTTCCATCTATATAATAACTATGTGAATACGTAGCATGAAATTTATAAGGAGTAGAAACCCAATAAATATTAGAAGTTTTTCTTAAATTATTATTATTTAATAAGTTCATTTCAACTACAGAAGGTAAACCAATAGAATATTTTAATTTTGCATTTGAATTAGATATACTAAACTTATCCGAATCATTTAAGCATGCTAAATCGCTAGAAAGCGAATATTCTTTAAAATCCAATGTAGTTTTAATATTCCCACCATTTGGATTCCAACCACTTTCATTATAATTACTAATACTACGATTATTACAAAAAA
Source organism: Bacilli bacterium (assembly GCA_045638445.1). Classification (GTDB taxonomy): domain Bacteria; phylum Bacillota_I; class Bacilli_A; order RF39; family UBA660; genus CAG-1000. The sequence goes on from JAZUBJ010000032.1 coordinate 7,129, forward strand.
TAGTTTCTTCTAAATACGATTCGTAATTACGTAAATATTTTTCATACCATAAATCTATACTTTTTTTAATAAGAGAATCCTTAATATTACCTTTTAACATTAAATTAATACTATCTTCAACCTTTTCACCATTTTTTAACAATACATATTGACCATGTGTTAAATTGTCACTAAAAGTATAATAAAACAAATAAGCAACAGTCTCACATTCAGTTTCACCAGCATTAACACAATAATAATGATAAGAAGATATATTATTTAAATCATCATAAACACTAAAAAATGAAACAGGATTAATTAATTTATATTTACCATTAATATACTGAACATCTGATGAAAAATAATTGTTTTTAACATAATAATAACCACCTTTTGAAATTAAATACATATATTTTAAAGAACTTGAAGCACAACTATTAGTAGTAGAATCACAAATATATTTATAATCCAAATAATTTGAAGTTCTTAACACTAAATCAACTTTTGAAACCAATAACGTATCAACAAGTGTTTGATTATTAATAGATTTACCAACCATTACTTTATCATCGATTGATATAAAATGATACCCAAATGAAGTAGTATCTTGTATATATATAGGAGACAAACATGAAGTTTCACTACCACAACTATACTTGTGTGAGTATGATGAATAATTACCATCCCAATCTGAATAATTAACAGACACTGTATTCAATAACTTATATGTTCCATCTTCTTGTTTTACTATAGATGTTCCAACAACTCTAGGATACTCAAAATTTGAAGGTATTTTTCCTCCACTAATAATATGACATTCTGCACTAGAACCACTAACAGAAGCTATGTAACAAACACTGGATGATGATTCGGAAGCATCTGAACTTAATATAGTATATTTACCAACCAAACTTGACAATTCAGAACTAGAAGAAACTTTAAATGGATTATTTAAACTATACATATCATTAGAATAAGTAAGAGTATTAGAATAATAATAATAGGTACTAATCGATCTACTATATAAATCAACACTCGTATAAAAAGATTGAAAAGTACCCAAAGACGAACTTACAATGTCATAATCAACACCATTCATATAACCAACATCCGAAAGATTACTATTCCTATCATTATACCCTAACTTACCAAATTGAGAATAATGAGAATTATTACTAATTTCAATTAAATTAACAGAACCAAAATTATCCTCTATTGAATATAAATAATAAATTTTAGAACACGTTGCATCACTAGATGATGACTTACAAGTATATTTACCTAATACTTGTGATAAATTTGAATTATTAGTTTCAACTAAACTAATTTCACCATCTAACTTAAATTTATTAGTTGATGAATCATATTTATAATCAGTACCATAATAATATTTTTTATATGAAAAATATTCAGAAGTAAAATCACTATAACCAACATGAGTTCCCCTATCAGTACCACATTTACCATTACTATCTACTTCACCATTATATAAAAGTTTAACACCACCAGTATCAGTAGTTCTTATCATTTGCCAACAATGATTAGCAAATAATACATTATTTTTATTTAAAATTTGAGATGCAGCACTACTAGAATTTGCTGAAAAATAATAAATATCATAACTAGCAGCTCTATTATATGAATCCTTATGAGAACCCACATACTTTTTAGCTAAATTCCCTTCTTCCTCTTGTTGTTTTATAACATTATATAATGAAAAAATATTAGTTTCCGCATTTATATCATCATCATATGAATGCTCTCCTGCATCACAACCTTTAACAAAATAAGATTCAATTTTATTTCCATTTTTTGTTACAGTAATATCTATACTATCATTACCTGAATCCCATACATCATTTTCATTAATACTTTCTTTATTAATAGGTTGTCCGTTATTATTTTTAGATTTTGTTCCATCCAATATACCAATAGAAGCATCACCATAAGTAGTAAATATATCGTAACAATATGAATCATTATAAATAATAAATCTCTTAAAATTACCATGTCGATCCATTTCAATAAAATATTCTTTATCACTATCAACGTTTAATTTAGAAGTATTCAAATCACTATTAGGTTTACTACTATAATATATAGTTTGACCTGCATGATTCAAAGCATCACTTGTAAATTTAGATATTGCAGCATTCATAAAACTTTTTGAATCAGTTACAAAAACACCTGCTTTTGCCTTATTATACTCTTTCATAACATTAGGCATAACTATAGCTACCAATATAGCTAAGATTGCAATGACGGCAAGTAACTCTACTAAAGTAAAACCACGTTTATCCATAAAACACACCTCTATTATATTGATTATAACATTAAAAAAGATTATCTAAAAGACAATCTTAAATATTCATATTTATATCAATAGTAACATCCTTAATTTCTAGACTATTTATTTCACTTAAAACTTTATATAACAAAGCAGTTTCTCTATACTTAATCATTATATTAAATCTATATTTATTTTTTAATTTAACAATACTAGAAACACTAGGACCCAAAACACGATATTTTTCACCAAGTCTTTGATCAAGTAATTTCTTAATTTTAGCTGATTCAAAACTAGCTTTTTCAAATGAAGTACTACTAATTAATATATTACAAATATAATAATATGGCGGATAATTTAACTTACGTCTAATATCCATTTCAAGATTATAAAAATATTCATAATCATTTTTAAGTAAACTCAAATATACATAATTCGTAGGATTATAAGTCTGAATTATTACTTTACCAGGTAAATTAAATCTTCCAACACGTCCAGCTGTTTGACTTAAAAGTTCGTATGTTTTCTCACTACTTCTAAAATCAGGTATAGATAAACTAGCATCAGGATTTATTATTCCAACTACACTAACATTTTCAAAATTAAGACCTTTACTAATCATTTGAGTACCAACAAGTATTTGATATTTACCACTAGAAAACTCACTTATTAGTTTTTGATGAGAATTCTTTTTACTTGTAGTATCAGCATCCATTCTAAGAACATTAACATTATATTTTTTAGCAATTATATCTTCTAACTTCTCAGTACCAAGTCCTAAATCCTTAATAGCATTTTCATGACAACTAGGACACACTTCACTACTAAAGGTTCTATATCCACAATAATGACAACTATAATTTTTACTACTCTTATGATAAATTAAACTTATATCACAATTTGGACATTTATATACATAACCACAATTAGTACAACTAAGAAAAGTTGAGTAACCACGTCTATTTAATAAAATCATTACTTGTTCATTACGTTCAAGAGCAGCATTGATTTCCTTATCAAGAACACTACTAATTATATAATTATGTTTTTTAGCTTCTTTTTCCATATCAACAAGAACTATATTAGATTTATTTCCACTTACTCGAGATGGCAAATTAACCATATGAAATACATTCTTTTTGCCTCTTGCATATTGTTCAAGTAAAGGAGTTGCACTACCAAGAACAACTTTTGCATTATTATATTCTCCTCTTTTTAAAGCAATATCAATTGCATTGTACTTAGGTGTATTTTCTTGCTTATATGTAGAACTCTGACACTCATCTATAATAATTAATCCAATATTATTTAAAGGAGCAAAAACTGCACTACGTGCTCCAACAACAATATCAACCTCATTATTCATTATACGTCTATATTCATCATACTTTTCTCCTTCAGATAAACTACTATGAAAAACCGCAACACTATCTCCAAATTCACTTTTAAATCTAGATACTATCTGAGGAGTTAATGATATTTCAGGAACCAAAACGATACTTTTCTTTTTATTAGAAAGCATATTTTTTATAAGTTCTATATATACCTCAGTCTTCCCACTACCAGTAACACCATATAATAAATAATTCATATCTTCATGATTTAATATCTCATCAACCGCATTCTTTTGTATTTCATTTAGAACTATATTTTTCTTATCTACTTTAACAAAATCAACTTCTCTTTTTAACTCAACACTATTTTCTATAACAATATTATTTTTTATTAAATTAGTTAAACTACCACAAGATAAACTACTTCTTAAAACACTACCTTTTTCACGTAATATTTTAATTATTTCTATCTCTTTAACTCTTCTCTTATGAGTACATATATATTCATCAATATCAATTTCACCATTTAAACTTATATATGTTTCATATTTTTTATTAATATTTGTTTTAATAGAAGCTTTTAAAGCTTTAGGAAGCATAACTTGATAACAAGATATTAAATTACACAACAAAGAATTACTCATATATTTTCCTAAATTGAGTAATTCACTATTTAAATAAAAATCACTATCTTGTATTTTAATTATACTTTTATATTCTAAAGAAACATTTTTATTATTATGTAATTTTAAAACAAAACCTTCTACTTCCTTAGAAGCAAAAGGCACAATTACTTTATGACCAACCCTAATATTATCAACAATATCATCAGGCACAATATAATCAAAAACTTTATTAAGTGATTTAACTGAATATTCAATTATAACACTTGCTAACATTAAATACCTCTCAAAAACGGATTATTAGCTATTTCTTCTTTTACTGTTGTCTTCTCACCATGACCAGGATATACTTCAACATTAGTAGACATATATTTAAATACATTTAAACTCTTAACCATTTCATCTTCCATATTTTCAGGAAAATTACCAATTGTTCCCTTAAATAAAAAGTCACCACTAAATAATACATCATTATTATCAAAATAATAACAAACACTATCATCAGTATGACCAGGTGTTTCTATTATTTTAAATTTGAATAATCCAATACTCATTTCACCTTTATTTTTATTAGTAACTACTACTGCCTCCGGAAACTCACGACTAAGTTCTGATAATGCACCAACATGATCAAAATGACTATGAGTAATTAAAAAACCTATAACTTTTAACCCTCTACTTTTAATCTCATTAAGGATTTTATTGCTTTCACTTCCAGGATCAATAACTAAACAAGTTTGACCATTACTTACAATATAACAATTTTCTTCCAATATTCCATTTACAACAGTAATTATATCTATCATATATTATCTCCTTCAAATTCCATATCCATTAATTTATCAAGCTTATTAATAACCAAAAATCCCTTACTTTCAAGTTCCTTAGAAAATCTAACTGATATTCCACCACAATTTTCCCATTCAGTTAAATTACCAGAATAATCATCAACCAAAATAGCCCCCTCAGCATGAACCATCATTGTCTTTGAAACTTCCTTCGGTGTAATAATAATTGTAACATTATTTTTAAATTTACTTTTTAAATAATTAATTTTACTAGTAGCTTCATCAAGAGAATTAACATGAGTTAAAAAACTAATTTCAAACTTTTTAAATTCAATCAATCTATTAATACATTCAATAGATTCATTTAATATATTATCATCATTAATAATCATATCAAAATCATACGTTGAAAAAAATCTATTAACTTCCTTTTCACTACTAGTATCAGTTCCACTAGCTTCAAGAGCTGCATATAAATGTGGAATAGTATCAAGTACAACACCATCAAAATCTATATATAATCTCTTCATAATATTACCTCTACCTAAACTATAATATTTTATTCTTTTTTTGTCAAATAAAAGAAAAAAAGATTATAAAAAATAATCTTTTTTTATTTTTGAATAACATTAATTTTACTAAATTTTCCTACATATTTTTCTAAATCAGGACATGTACCAGTAATAGTTAATGAACCTTGATATTTAGAAAAATCAAAGTCAGAATTATTCATGCTAAACGATTTTGCATTAATTTCCAAAGTACCTGATAATTTTGGAGATTCAAAAAACATTTGAGAAAGAACTAAATTTCCTGTAATTTTACTCAAATCTGGAGGATTAACCAAATTTTCACAAAGACTAAATGCATGATTCAAATTAGACGCTCCTGCAGGAAATGAAATATTTGAAGCATCTACTAATGAATCACAATCATGGTAAACATTATTATACTGAGTAATTGAAGTTAAATGTTCAAATGTAGTACCTTTAGTTAAATTATCACAATTTTCAAATATATGTCTTACCTCTTTAACAGAACTTGGAATTTCAGGAGCTTCCACAATTTTAGAAGAATCAAATGTTCCTTCCATACTTTCAACACCAAATGGAATTTTAGGTGCATTTACAATATATGTATCAGCAAAAGTTCTATTCATACTCTTAACAGTATCAGGGATTACAAAACCACTTGGAAATTCACTTACATTTTTAATTATACCAAACAACTCAAAAGTATTATTCATACTCACTACACCATAGGGAATTAATGGAAATTCTTTTGCAAAGAAACAAGAATTAAATGTACCATCTAAAAACTTAACAGTATTTGGAATTTTAGGCACTGTTTCTAAATATGTTCCGGAATAATCACCAAACAACCAATTCAAAGATACAACAGGTTTATTATTTATATATGTTAATATTTCCCCATAACTTGACTGATAAGATGAGATAACTTCAACACTCCATCCATTCATAGTAACATCATCTACCCACACATTGTATGAAGTTCGATTTCTATTATAATAATACTTATAATCACCATATTGATAAACATCCCCAGTACTTGGATATTCTGGCATTCTATCACCAGGATTATATACAGTTCCATCTACAGCAGTATATTTACCACCATCAGGAACCACTGCATTATCAGTTCCATCATAATATTTTAATGCATCACAACCTTTTACTCT
>JAZUBJ010000033.1:0-6058 GCA_045638445.1 Bacilli bacterium
CTTTGTTTGAATTACTTTTTCTAATTCTTTAAACCTTGAAATATCTAATATTCCATTTATAAATACTTCATTAATTACTTTTCATGTTTCTTTTTCTATATATTTATTATTTTCTAAAAGCGTTTCACTAAATTTAAGAAATTTTTTATGAACATTATATTCTTCTTGTTTTAAAAACGGTAAGACGGTATGTCTATATCTGTTTCTTGTATAATGATCTTCATTGTTTGAATTATCAATTGCATACTTAATATTATTATTTTCAACAAACCTAACAATTTCATCTTTTGTAAGGGTAATTAATGGTCTTACAATAGTATAATTATTTTTTTCTACAATTCTACTAAATCCACTATATCCTTTTAATGTTGAACCTCTTACTATTCTCATTAGAATAGTTTCTATTAAGTCATCACCATGGTGAGCTGTCATTAAATATTTTGCATCGTAATTTTCAATTAATTCTTCAAAAAAATTATATCTTATTGTTCTTGCTTCATTATGAAAATTATCTTCTCCCCATTTTTCTATTTTTATATATTCAAAAATAATATTATTTTCTTTGCAATAATTTTCTAAATCTATTCTTTCTTGTTCACTTTCTTTTCTAACATTATGATTAATATGAGCACATATAATTTTTAAATTCATATTTTTTTTAAATTCATTCATAATGTATAAAAGAGTCATTGAATCTGGACCACCTGATACACCTATAACAACAGAATCATCCATTTTTAATCCAATATTGTTTCTAATAAAATTATATACTTCTTCCATTTCAAGCCTTTCTAATCTTCAATTTTAATAATAATTTCATCATTTTTAGAATACAAATATTTTTCTCTTGCATATTTTGCTAAATATTCTGGATCTTGTAATCTATTGATTTCATCATTAAGTTCATCTTCTTCTTCTAACTTTTCAATATATGCATTTTTCATTTGATTTATTTCTTCTTTAGTTTGTATAATTTGAGTTACATATGAAAAAATAGAGGACACGAAAAGAACACTAGATATTATAAAACCTAATATTAAAAATGTCACTCTAAATTTTGTTTTTTGACCAACTTTTCTCATATTAACCCCATTTTCATTTTATATTATATCTATATAACATTATAAATACAATCTAGTAGAGTTTTTTTTACATTTTTTTCCTAAAATTAGTGTATAGTAAAGCTATTGTTGTAGATAAAGTTATTAATATAAAAATTATACTTATATTTCCTTTGTTTATATAGAAATGAATTTTAAAATATATTAAAGTTAATATTATTGAATATAAAAAAGTATTAAAAAAATTATATATTTTTTTGTATGTATAAAAATGTCTGTTAAATCTTATATATGTTTTATAGATTATAAAACCGTATAAAAATGAGATTAGTACTGAAATTACTTGTGTTTTAAGCTCCATTATTTAAATAACCTAGCCATTATATTATCTGCTTTCATTTTTTTTGTTTCTTCCAAATAATTGATAGAAGTTATTTTCCCTTTTATATTTAGATTTCCTTTAAATGTATCCATTTTTATTAGTTCAAGCATTTCACCTTTTAATAAAAGTGGTCCCATTACACTTTCTACATAAAACTCTGTGTTATTAAAATTATTTATCTTTTTTATTCCCGTTAATGTTATCGTTTTTCTTTCAATTATATTTATTATGTGATTATAGTTTTCTTCTATGTTTTTTTCCATATATCCTCCTTTATAAAATATATGTTTAAACATAAAAAAAAGACTACGTAATGTAGTCAATATTTATTATTCTTCGTCTTCTGCTTGTACTTCATCAGCTTTGTCATAAGCATCAAGAATTTCTTTTTCAAACATAGTTCTTACTTCTTGATTAATTGGGTGAACTGTATCTTTGTATTCACCTGTTGGTGTCTTACGACTTGGCATAGCGATAAATAATCCGTTATCACCTTCAATGATTCTAATATCATGAATTGCAATAGCATTATCTACAACTACTGATGCAAATCCTTTCATACGAGATCCTTCTCTTTCAAATTTACGAATTTTTACTGATGTAATTTCCATAAGTTCCTCCTTTATTAGTTACTTTAATTATAATACGAATATTTTTAAAATACAATATTTTTAATTAAATTTACTTATCACTATAGTTTTTGTAGCTATATCTGAATAAGAGAAAGATTTTATACCTGTTTCTGTCTTAATTGTAAATATATTATCATACATTTTATCTATTAATCCTTCATAGTATTCATACTTATTTCTTCCTATAAATACTTTTATTTTTAATTTTTGATTTATAAATTCTTTTAATTTATTTTTTATTATGTTTATATTCATTGGTTCTCCTCAATAATAATATGCTATTTTTTATTATTTATTCTTGGATAACCTATTTTCATTTTTCCTTTTGTATCAAGTCCGCCTATTCCATCTGGACCATATTTTGTTTTGTTTAATAATTCTTTTAAATCAACATTTTCTTTTTCAGAATATAATGCAATATTGGATGCTATTATAGCTGGGTCTAAAGCATGTATATTTATATGTGTTGGGCTAGATGCAAATGTTGAACCACTTTTTATTAAACTGTAAAAATCACTTTGACATGCTCCTGATATTATTATTATATTTTTATCATATTTTTTTCTAATTTCTTTTACTGTTTCAATAAAATATTTGCTATTTTTATATTCTTTATTTTTATAATATGCATCGTGACCTGTAAGAACAATAATATCCGGATTATGTTTATTTATTAAGTAATCAATTTTACTTTTAAATTCCTTTTCATTAAATACATAACCATAATAATTTATATGATGTTTTTTATAATATTTTTCACATTTCATTAGATATTCTCTATCAGCATCTATGTGTAACACTGTTCCCGGTATATAAAAATAATTATTTTCCTTTTTAATATTTATATTTATTTCTTCTTCGTCTTCTTTTCTAATAGTTGATAATACTAGATCATCTAAATTACTGTCCGCGCATAACCTATAATCTTTTCCTGATAAAATGGCTTTATTATTTTCTATTTTTATTATTTTAAATATAATATCATTCCCATATTTTTTTCTTGTAACATAGTCACCTATTTTAAACATTTAATCACCAATATATTATATTTGAGTAATAAAAAAATATATCTTTCGATATATTTTAATTTTGTGAATTTGCTGCTTCTGCAGCTTCCATTCCTTTATCATAGTATCCACTCCACCATGCTGTTGCAATATCAAATCTGTTAGATTTTCCTTGTTCTCTATATTGTACTGCTTCTCCACAGTAGTCTACTACCATTCCTTCACCCCAGCTTGTTAATACTACGTCTCCCATACTATATGTAGCATTTGGATTTCTATCTACTCCACCCCATACGTTATGAACATCTGCTGCAACCATAACATATGCTTTTTCTTCTCCAACTCTTCTACACATTTTTAAACCAGTATTAGGATCTACCCATGCTTCGATTGGAATACCATATTCTGTTTCCATTCTTTCTACAACATAGTTCATATTTAAATCATACCATGTTTCTTCTGCTTGAGGTCCATTTGGACTTCTTCCTTTTGCAGGTGACAATACTACTCCATCGTAATTTGGATTTGTAATTTCTAAATTAGAGCCCTCAACTCCTGGGAATGCTCCTATTGTTTCTAATTCTGTTGGTTCAACAAGAATTGATAAATCAGCTGGTTCTGCAACTTCTGCTGTTATTCCACTAAATTGTCCTAATAAACCAATGATTTGAGCTCTTAATCTTAATCTTTCTTGTTCTTTTGCTGCTATTTCTGCAGATAATGCTGCACAGTTGCCGCATCCATTTTTTTCTTCTTCTTCACCATGTCCACTTGCACATGAAGCTTTTTGAGCATGTAAACTTCTTATTTTGTCACATAATGCTATATATAAATCCCTTAATGCTAAAATTGCATCAAATGCTGAAATATCAGCAATACATTGATTTAATTGTGTCATTAAAGTTGTTAATTGCTCACTTTGTGCTTCAAATGCACTTCCACTCCATATATTTGTAAAACCCAATGCGTTTATATTAGTAACACCTGTGTTTAAATTAGCTGTATCCATATAATATACGCCTCCTTATGTTTGGTTTATTCTAAACCTTTGCATCCTATTATTTATATTTTATCATACATTTTTTGTTTTTTAAATTTATTAAATTAAAAAAGACACTAAAAGTGTCTTATATTAAATATTATTTGATATGTTTACGAATTCTTCTACAGTTAAACTCTCTGCTCGCGCTGTTAAGTCTTTATTATATTTCTTTAATTCTTCCTCTATTTTTTCAAGATTATAATTTCTTAAATTGTTTCTTAAATTCTTTCTTTTTTGTGTAAAGGAATCTTTAACAAGTTTATAGAATTTTTCTTCATTATTAGCTTTGAATTTTTTATTTTTTGACAACTTTACAACTACACTATCTACTTTTGGTACTGGTTCAAAACATCTTTTATTAACATTAACTACTTTTGTTACATCAAAATTATATTGTAAAAATACCGATAATGAACCATAATCTCTTGAATTTGGTTTTGACATAAATCTATCTCCAACTTCTTTTTGTACCATAACTGTAATTTCATATGGATTAGATTCATCTATAATTTTGTTGATAATTGCTGTTGTTATATAGTATGGAAGATTTCCAACAAAATATATATTTTTATAATTTTTTTCATCTATATATTCTTTTAAGTTAACTTTTAAAAAATCATTAAATACTATTTTTAGTCTTTTTGATTCTATACCTTCTAATATTTCTTTTAATCTTGTATCTATTTCAAAACATATAACATCACAATTCTTTTTTACAAGTTCCTTTGTTAATGCTCCTGCTCCTGGACCTATTTCTACTATTAAATCTTCTTCGTTTGGATTAATTGAATCACTTATCTTCTGAATTATATTTTTATCCATAAGAAAATTTTGTCCTAATGATTTTTTATAATCAAAATTTTTCATTATCCCCAACCCTCTCTTAATACTCTAAACTCTAAATTTCTTACTCTTCCAACTTCTTTTATTGCAATATCTTCATTTTCTGTTAGTAGGTCAATGTCATTTCCCCCAACTCCTCTATCAAGTATTATTGCTACGATTGGTTCATCAGATAATTTTCCTACGTCGAATTCTATTATTGTTCCACATGGATATTTTCTACTACTAGCTGCAATTCTTAGTGTCCCATATGTTTTATCATTAAAATAAATTCCTTCTTTTAATACATTTGTTCTTGGTGGACACGCTAAATAACCAGTGCATAGTGCACAATCTCCTGCATAACCAGTTAAATCCCCGACAAAACTATATTTGGGATTATAAATACCATCCAAGTACAATTGATTTTGTGATACCTGAATTGTTTCTTTATCAACACCCTTGTTTATATTGTCATTAAATACTGAAGACATTGATGTTGATATATCTGATGTTTTTGTAAGCATAAAAATTAATGGTATTATAATAATTACTTCTAATGTCATAACTATACGACTTCTTATATATTCCTTCATCTACTTCTCCTAAGCAAATTATATATCATGCTTTATTAAATGTCAAAAATCTCATATGCATTTTTTGTTGTTTGATCTATTACTTCTTCTAAAGAAATATTTTTAATTTGAGCAATTCTTTGTGCTACGTAATATATATTATATGGATTATTTTGTTTTCCCCTATATGGTTCTGGAGATAAATATGGGCTATCTGTTTCTAGAAGTATATCTTTTAAATCAATTTTTTCTATTACTTCATATAATTTTGAGTTTTTAAATGTTAATACTCCTCCTATACCAAGTTTATATCCAATTTTTATAAATTCCCTTGCCATTTCATATGAACCACTATAACAGTGTATTATACCTTTTAACTTTCTTGTCTTTAATATATCAAATGTATCTTGTATTGATTCTCTTGTATGAACCAATACTGGTAAATTATATTTTTCTGCCAAATCTAGTTGTTTTATAAAACATTCTTTTTGATTATTTTTATTTTCTTTATTGCAGTAATAATCTAGTCCTATTTCT
>JAZUBJ010000034.1:0-10773 GCA_045638445.1 Bacilli bacterium
ATACAATTATAATTTAGATAAAAAATAATTATAAAATAATGATGATATAAATTTGTTATAAAATAAACAAAGAAATTAAACAAGAAATAAAAAATTGTAAAATATATGCAAAAATAATTAACAATAATGTTCCACGTGGAACATAAAAAAACTAAAATAGTGAAAAAATATTATTAAAACAGGAAGAAGTGAAATCAAAAGAATAACTGGATAAAAAAATAAAAAAAGTTCCACGTGGAACATAAAAGGAATGTAATATAAATATAAAAAATAAATAATAACAAAATAATAAACAAAATAATAAATGAAATGATAAAAGAATATTAACAGATGTTCCACGTGAAACATCAACTGAAAAATAGCAAATTTATTATAAACTTATTGTTATTAAATTTTGCATCGAGTTAATGAAATGGTTTACTATTATAATTTCGATGCAAAATACAAAAATGTCTTATTAACAAAAAGTTCCACGTGGAACATAATTTGTTACATAATAAAATAATAAAATAACTTGAAATGGATTTTTAAATGTGATAATATATATGCGTGCAACAAGTATATTGTGAACCAGGTCAGAATCGGAAGATAGCAGCCTTAAGCATGAACTTGTGTGCACATTTTTTATTGGAGAAAAATATGGTTGAAAAAATAGTTGATAGAATAAAAAAAATGAATAAAATTGCAATGCAAAATAATGATATACCAGTATCATGTATTATTACAAAAAATAATAAAATAATAGCATCAGCTTATAATCAAAAATATAAGAAATGTAACCCGATTGATCATGCAGAAATAATAGCAATAAAAAAAGCATGCAAAAAATTAAAAACAACAAATTTAATGAATTGTAATTTATATGTGTCTTTGTATCCATGTAAAATGTGTCAAGGCGCAATAGAGGAAGTAAGAATAAAACATGTATATTATATTTTAGAAAAAACAAAAGAAATTAATAATAATATATCATACGAACAAATGTGCGTCAATGATAAAAATGATTTTTGTAAAGAAATACAAGATTTTTTTAAAGACAAAAGATAAAAGATTTTGTATAATACAAAAAGGGAGGTAATTTATGGCATATATATCATTATATAGAAAATATAGACCTTCTACTTTTAATGAAGTAGTTGGGCAAGAGGTTACTAAAAAAGTAATAAAAAATAGCATTATGAATGATAAAATATCTCATGCATATATTTTTAGTGGACCAAGAGGTACTGGTAAAACAAGTATTGCAAAAATATTTGCAAAAGCAGTTAATTGTTTAAATCCTATTGAGGGAGATTTATGTGGAGAATGCAGTGTATGTACAAAAAAATTTGAAGACGAAATAGATATTATAGAAATTGATGCTGCAAGTAATAATGGAGTAGATGAAATAAGAGAAATTAGAAATAATGTAAAATTATTACCATCTAATCTTAAATATAAAGTATATATAATAGACGAAGTTCACATGTTATCAACAAGTGCATTTAATGCATTATTAAAAACACTAGAAGAGCCTCCTAAACATGTTATTTTTATTCTTGCAACAACAGAATTTAATAAGATTCCCGCAACTGTTGTTTCAAGATGCCAAAAGTTTGACTTTAAAAAAATTACAAAAAAAGATATTGTTAATAGATTAAATTACATATTGAAAATTGAAGATAAAAAACTTAATGATGAAGTAGTTGAATTAATAGCAGAACTTAGTGATGGTGGATTAAGAGATTCAATAAATCTCCTTGATCAAGCAATTTCTATTAATAAAGACAATGTAGAAGTATCAGATATATATAATCTTATTGGAGAAATTAACGAAGAAGAAATTTTTGAACTATTAGAAAAAGTAGTAGAAGGTAACATAAAAGAAATTATAAAAAAGCTTGATGTTTACTATTCAGAAAGCAAAAACTTTATAAATATTTGTAATAGATTAGAAGTAATCATTAAAAATATATTAATTTATAATGCGTCTGATAATTATTTTGATGACAAATATGCAAATAAATTACTAAAATTTAGTAGAATAGATCTAAATAAATTTATAGACTTATCAAAAATCATATTTGATTTACTTAATGAATTAAAAAGAACAAATAATCAAAAAATAATAGCAGAGATATATTTTATTAAAATGGCTTTATTGTTTTTAGATAATCAACAAAGTATTAACAATCAAAAAGCAGAAGTAATAGAAGAAAAACCTAAAAAAGAAGAAAATTTGAGAAAAAATATAATAGAATCTAAAAAAGAAGAAAAAGAAAACGATAATTCACAAGATATTAACAAAATAAAAATAAATAATGCGTTTTCAGGTGCAAATAAAGATTTAAAATTACAATTTTTAGAACAATATAAAAATATTAAAGAATATGTGTCTATGAAAGAATATAATTCACTAGCAAATCTAATGTTAAAAGCAACACCTGAAGTAGTATCTGACAAAACTATATTATTTACATTTAAAAATAGTTTTGAAGTGGTATTATTTGATAAAAATATATCTGATATACAAAATTTATTAAAATTAGTGTATAATAAAAAATATGATTTAGTATCAGTAACAAATGAAGATTGGGAAACAATAAAAACTGAATACATAAAAAATATAAAATCTGGAAAGAAATATGAATATATCGAAATAGAAGAGAAAAAAATAGAAAATGTAAAAAATACAGAACTACAAAATAGTGTAGAAAGTATCTTCGGAAGCGATTATATTACAATGTAAGAAAGGAAAATAAAATTATGAATATGCAAGCTATGATGCAACAAGCAAGAAAATTACAAAAGGAGCTAGAAAAAACTACAACTGAAATAGATAATACAACATTTAAATATGAAAATGATAATGTATTAGTTGAAGGACTTGGTAGTAATAGAATTACAAAAATAGAAATTAAAAACGATGATATTTTAGAAGACGGAGAAATGTTAGCTGATGTATTAACTGTAGCTGTAAATAACGTTTTAGACCAAGTAAAAAAAGAAAAAGAAAGAAAATTAAGTAAATATGGCTCTGGACTTGGAGGATTATTCTAAAAATGCCTCTTCCAAAAAGTTTTACCGAACTTGTAAATAATTTAACAATTTTACCAGGAGTAGGTGAAAAAACAGCAGAAAGATTTGTTTATTCGCTATATGAAAAAGAAGATGATGAAATTGAAAATTTAGCACAATCACTAATTGACTTCAAAAGAACAATAAGAAATTGTAGTATATGTGGTTGTTTAAGCGATGAAGATGAATGTGAAATATGCCAAGATAAAACAAGAGATAAAAATACCATATGTATAGTAGAAGATTCAAAAAATGTATTTTTCATAGAAAAGACAAAAAAATATAATGGGTATTATCATGTATTAAACGGGTTAATTTCACCAATAGATGGAATAGATCCAGAAGATTTAAATATATCTTCACTAATGAATGGAAGATTAGATAATGTAAAAGAAATAATATTAGCTATAAATCCATCAATAGAAGGAGAAGTAACATCTCTATATTTAAAAAAAATATTAGAAAAATACAATATTAAAATATCTAGACTTTCATATGGAATACCAATGGGTGGAGATATGGAATACCTGGATCCACTAATGATTTCAAAAGCATTAGACGATAGAAAAGTAATATCATAATAAAATCTCTCATATTTTTATATGAGGGATTTTTATGATTATTGTAAAAAAGATTGTTAAAACAATATGCTTATTATATACGTTAAATTTAATACTTATAACACTAAATAAATACATTCCCATAAATATTTATACGATTATGATAGTATATCTTTTTGACTTTTTTGGAATATTGGCTATAATATATTTGAAATATTATTATTAATGGAGGTTGCCTTGAACAAAATATATGATTATTTTGAAAATTTAGAAGAAGAAAATAAGTTAACTCAAGCTTTTTTAATTGGTAATACAAATTATTTTGAAATAAAAGATGAATTACTAAATGTTATTAATAAGTTTATATTTAAAAGTGATATTAATATTGAAGAATGTCCAGATATATACATACTAGAAAACGAAGAAAATGCAGTATCTAAAAATGATATAAAAGAGTTATTAATAAAACTATCTACAACATCTCAATTTAATTCAAAAAAAGTATACATAATTAATAATTGTGAAAAATTAAATGATGCATGTAATAATACAATTTTAAAAACATTAGAAGAACCTCCTGTGGGTGTATATGCATTATTAATTACAAATAACATAGATTCAGTGATTCCAACAATATCTAGTAGATGTCAAAAGATATTTATAGGTTCATCCTCAGAAGAAACAATAGATGAGACATATACATCATTAGCAGATGAAATAATTGAAAAGATAGAGACAAATGGAATCAAAACTATTGCATTCCATCCAGAAATTTATAGTATAATAAAAGATAGAGTTGAACTTCTAAAAACATTAAAAGTAATATTTAAAAAATATAGTGAAACACTAAAAATGTTAGTAAACGATCAAATAGAAGATAATATTATCACGAAAAATAATGATATTGTAAAAATATCAAAAAAATTAATAGTAATTAATGATAATATTAATAGATTAAATAATTATTTAAACAAAAATATAAGTATAGATAGATTTATTATAGAAATGTCGAGGTGCGAATAATGAAAACAGTAGGTGTAGAATTTAAAAAAGGGTCAAAACAATATACATTTTTTGACAATAATATTGAACTAGAAGTAGGAGATAATGTAGTTGTTGAAACAGAAAGAGGACTACAATTTGGTACTGTCGCAGCACTACATGGTGAATGTATTGATAATAAAGAACATTCAAATGTAAATAAAAAAGCATCAGCTTCGGATCTTAAACAACATAACAATAATTTAAAAGAAGCAAAAAGAGCATTAGAAAAAGCACAAGAACTAGCAAATCAACTAGAGTTAGATATGAAATTTCTAGATTCATATTATACATTTGATAAGAAACAATTAGTTCTACAATTTTTAGCAGATAACAGAGTTGATTTTAGAGAACTTGCAAAATCATTAGCTTCCATATATAAAACAAGAATAGAATTAAGACAAGTAGGAGTAAGAGATAAAGCAAGAGAAATATCAGGGATAGGACAATGTGGAAGAAAACTATGCTGTTCAACTTTTTTAACTGATATGGATTCTATCGGTATTGCTCAAGTAAAAAATCAAAATTTGGCACTAAATCCAAATAAAATAAATGGATTATGTGGTAGATTATTATGTTGTTTGAAATTTGAAGATGACTTGTATTCTGAATACAGAAAAGATTTACCAGAAGTAGGAGATAAAATAAAAGTAGATGGAGAGGATGCTACAGTTATTTCAATAGATATACCAAGAAGAAAATATACAGCTATGACTGAAAAAGATAATAACAAAATAGTAGTAGATGTACCTATAAAAAATGAAAACAAAAGAAGAAAAAGTAATAAATGATTTAGTATATTTTGATAATCTAAAAATAGTACAAAATAAAAACTATTTTAATTTTAGTTTAGATTCAATTCTATTACCCAATTTTGCACAGATAACAGAAAATACAAAAATGATAATGGACTTATGTACCGGAAATGCACCAGTACCACTTGTATTAAGTACTAAAACAAAATCGAAAATAATTGGTGTAGAACTTCAAAAAGAAGTATTTGAACTTGCAAAAGAAAGTATAGAAATAAATAAATTAGAGAATCAAATTGAATTAATCAATGAAAATATAAACAAAATACCATCTATGTATGAAACTGATACTTTTGATTTAATCACATGCAATCCGCCATACTTTAAATGTAATGAAAATAGTATAATTAACGATAATGAAGTAAAATCTATAGCAAGACATGAACTTCATATGGAACTTGAAGATATTTTTAAAATTAGTAAGAAATTATTAAAAAATGGCGGGTCAATATGCATAGTCCATAGAACTGATAGACTAATGGAAATTATAGAAAAAATGAAAAATAATAATATTGAACCTAAAAGAATTCAATTTATTTATCCAAAAATGAATAGCGAATCAAATTTAGTATTAGTAGATGGTAGAAAAAATGGAAAACCAGGATTAAAGGTTTTAAATCCTTTGTACGTTCATTATGAAGATGGAAGTTATACAAAAGAAGTATTGAAATTATTTGGGAAGTGTTAATATGATACAAAAAAGTTACGAAGAGAGTAAATTTGGTAAATTATATCTAGTTCCAACACCAATAGGAAATTTAGATGACATTACAAATAGAGGAATTAAAACTCTTGAAATGTGTGATATAGTTTATGCTGAAGATACTAGAGAAACGCTAAAATTATTAAAAACATTAAATATATATAAAAAAGTGGAATCATGTCATAAATATACAGAAATGACACATAAGGATAAAATAATAAGCATTTTAAAATCAGGAAAAAATATAGCATATGTAACAGACAGAGGCACTCCACTAATAAGTGATCCAGGAAACGTAATAGTTGATTATGCAATTGAAGAAGGAATAACAGTAATTTCTCTTCCGGGAGCAAATGCATTACTTCCTGCAATAAACATGTCTGGATTAAGTAATAGAAGATTTTTATTCTATGGATTTTTAGAAAGCAAAAAAAATCTTGCCAAAAAAGAATTAATAGATTTAAAAGAATTAAAATACACAATTATTTTTTACGAGTCACCACATAGATTAAAAGCAACTCTAGAACTAATGTTAGAAGTACTTGGAAATAGAAAAATAGCAATAGTTAGAGAAATATCTAAAATGTACGAAGAAGTAATAAGAATGAGTATAAAAGAAGCAATTAATGAATGCGATAGAATAAAAGGAGAAATTGTACTTGTAGTAGATGGATGTACAGAAACAGAAGATAACAATAATTATGAAGAACTTATTAACAATTTAATAAGCAAAGGATATTCAAAAAGAGATGCAATAAAAGAAATTGCTGAAAGATATAACGTTAGTAAAAATAAATTATATAACGAATTCAAAGGAGAATAATATGAAGTTAGTAGTAGGCCTAGGAAATCCAGGAAAAGAATACGATAAAACGAGACACAATTGCGGATTTAGAGCAATTGATTTTTATGCTGAAAAAAATAACTTATCTTTTAAATCTAAATTTAATGGATTATACGCAGACCTAATTGTTAACAATGAAAAGCTACTTATATTAAAACCACAAACATTTATGAATTTATCAGGTGATTGTGTTATACAATTTATGAAATATTTCAATTTAAAAACAGAAGATTTACTTGTAATATATGATGACAGTGCATTTGATACAGGTGTATTTAAAATAAGAAGAGGTGGTTCTTCAGCAGGTCACAATGGTATAAAAGATATTATTAATAAACTTCATACAGAAAATATTGCAAGAGTAAGAATCGGGATATCAAAAAATAATATTCCACTAATGGACTATGTACTAGGAAGATTTGGAAAAGAAGATGACGCAAAAGTTAATAACATTTTACCAACAATAGAATCAGTAATTGATGATTTTACAAAAATGACAATTGACGAACTAATGCAAAAATATAATGGGAATGCAAATGAAGAATAATTTATACAAGGAATTGTTTGACTTTGATATAGATAAGGTAAAAAAAATATCTATAACTAAAAACGAAATATATAACCAGTTATTGTTATATATCTTTTTTTCGTCTAAAAAAAATCTATTATTAGTAGTTCCGACATTAAATGAAGCAACAGAATTATACAATGAATTAAAAAACTATGAAGATAATATATATTTATTTCCAGAGGACGATATTATCACAAAAACTTCAATAGCAGTATCTCCTGAACTATTATTTATGAGAGCAAATCTTTTAAATAAAATAAATGATGATAATCATAAAATAGTAATAGTACATTTAAATAGTTTTATAAAAAAACTTCCTAGTAAAAATAAATTTAAAAGCAATAAAATCAATCTAAAAATAGGAAATAAAATAAATAGAGAAGAATTTATAAACAAACTAATAGAAATAGGATATAAAAGAGAAAGTATTGTATATAATACATCTGATTTTTCAGTAAGAGGATTTGTAATAGATATTTATCCAATAGAAGAAACTCACCCAATACGTATTGAACTTTTTGATGATGAAATAGAAAAATTAAAATATTTTGATGAATATACACAAAAATCAATTAGTGAAATATCAGAAATATCAATCGGACCAATAAAAGATGATTTTGGAGACAATAATACATCCATAAAAGAATTTTTTGATGGTGATATAACTATATTTACAAATTATAATCAACTACTAGAACAAGAAAAAATGATTAAACCACAAGTTAAGTATTTAAATATAGAAAATGAATTATTTAAAGTAAAAGACTTAGTAGAAGATACAGATATATTTATTGATACAATTAATAATAAAAATGCAGATGTAAAAATAGAAGCAAAATCTCTAGATAAATATAATTATGATAAAGAAAAATTCATTAAAGATATTAAAAGTACAAATGGAATTCTATATACAACTAACAAACAATTAACAAAAGAAATTAATAATATAGATAAAACAATAAAAATTATAAATTCTACATTAAACAAGGGTTTTGTGTATAAAAATAACTATTATTTTTCAGAATTTGACTTATTTGATTCATACACAAGTAAAGAATTAAAGAAAGATTCATCGCTTGGTAATAAAATTTTGTCAATTGACAGCATCAATGAAGGTGACTATGTAGTTCATAGAAAATCAGGAATAGGTATTTATAGAGGAATTACAACAATAGAAAAAAATGGAATGAAAATGGATTATCTTTTAATTCAATATAAGGGAAATGATAAATTATATATGCCTGTAGAAGATATTTCAAAACTTTATAAATATTCCTCAAAAGAAGGTGTAAAACCAACTATACACAAATTAAACAGTGTAGAGTGGACAAAAACAAAATTAAGAATAAAAGAAAGAATAAAAAATATAACAGGTGAACTTTTAAAAATATATAAAGAAAGAAATAAAGCAACAATTACTCCATTTGAAAAAGATGACGAAAATCAAATCATGTTTGATTCTGAATTTGAATATGAGGAAACCACAGACCAATTAAAAGCAATAAAAGAAATAAAAAATGATTTAGAAAAACCAAGACCCATGGAAAGACTATTATGTGGAGACGTTGGATATGGAAAAACTGAGGTAATTTTTAGAGCAATTTTCAAAACTATAATGAATAATTATCAAGTAGCATATTTATGTCCGACAACTCTTTTATCACACCAACAATATGATTCATGTATAAAAAGATTTAAAAATTATGGAGTGAATATTGATATAGTTAACAGACATTTTACCAATAAACAAGTACAAGAAAAACTTAATAGATTAAAAGAAGGAAAGATTGATATAATTTTTGGAACACATAGACTGTTAAGTAAAGATGTAGAATTCAAAAAACTAGGACTTCTAGTAATAGATGAAGAACATCGATTTGGTGTAGAACAAAAAGAAAAGATAAAAGCATTAAAATCTAATGTTCATGTGTTATCGGTATCAGCAACACCAATACCAAGATCTCTTCAAATGTCTTTAGTAGGAATAAGAGATTTATCATTAATTGAAAGTGCTCCAAAAAATAGATATCCAGTTCAAACATATGTAATTGAATATAACGAAATGTTATTAAGAGAAGCTATACTAAAAGAAAAATCTAGAAATGGTCAATCATATATTTTATATAATAATATTACTAATATGGAACAATTAGTTGAAAAATATAAAAAACTTATTCCGGAAGCAAGAATATGTTTTGCTCACGGAAAAATGTCAAAGGATGAAATGCAAGATATAATATATGACTTCACTAACAAAAAGTATGATGTATTAGTAAGCACAACAATAATTGAAAATGGTATTGATATTCCTAATGCAAACACCATGATAGTAATTGATAGTGATAGATTCGGTTTAAGTCAGTTATATCAAATTAGAGGAAGAGTTGGTAGAAGTGACAAAATTGCATATGCATATTTAATGTATAAAAAAGAAAAAGTGTTAAATCCAACCGCAATGAAAAGACTTGAAGCAATAAAAGAGTTTACAGAACTTGGAAGTGGATATAAAATTTCTATGAGAGACTTAGCAATAAGAGGGGCTGGAGATATTCTTGGAAAAGAGCAAGCTGGTTTTATAGATTCTGTTGGTGTAAATATGTATTTAGACTTAATCAATGAAGAAGTTAATGGAATAGAAATGGAAGAAGATAAACCAACTGAAGTAATACCATTAAATGTAGAAACACACATAGGAAGTGAATATTCTACAGAAAGTAATATAATAATTGAATTACATAAAAAGATAAATGGAATAACAAACAGAAAAGAGTTAAATGATGTCTTATCTGAAATAAGAGATAGATTTGGTATGACAAACCATAGTCTAGAATTATATGCACATGAAAAGTATTTAGAAAAATTATTAATGATAACTATGATAAAAATCATACAAAATGATAATTTAAAAGTAGTTATCAAATTACAAAAAGAAGTATTTGAGACAATAAGTATTGAAAAATTATTTTATGAATCTACTAAGATTACAACAAAATTTAATTATCAATACAAAAATGGAACTATATTAATTACACTCCTAAAAGCATCTCTTGACAAAAATTATATATATTATTTAGAGGAATTACTTGAATTAATATATAAATTAAAATTTACAGAATAAAAATATAAAAAAGAATCACACTAATATTAGGGTGATTTTTTTATGATAACAACAGGTATAACAAGAA
>JAZUBJ010000035.1:0-3399 GCA_045638445.1 Bacilli bacterium
GAAAATATGACAGTTAGAAACTATCTAGTTTGTGGAACTCATGCAAGACTTGAAGAATATGATGGTGGGTGGGGGTTGTTTATTGTATGAAAAAGATGAGATTAGATTTGCAATTTTTTGCTAGTGATACAGTATCTTTTACTAAGATTACAAACGGAAAAAATGCGTACATGGAAGGTAGAATTTTAGTTACTACAATTGCTCAGAGTTCTAATGAGAATTATTCTTTATGTACGGTTGAATTACAAGCGAGAAGAAATGATAGTCTTTCTGAACCAACATCAGGATGGTATTGGAAAGGTCAAGTTACCATCAAAGATGACAAGAACAATATAACACCTATCAGTTTTACATCTATGGGTAAATCTTTTGCAGTTGGTCAAAGTTGGATAACTTTTAAAAAGGTTACTGACATTAAGGTGCATCATGGTGATGATGGTACATGTAAACCTACTATTGCTGGATATATTACTGGTCCAACAGGTACAAGTTTTGATGGAAAAACATCTTCAGGTTCAAAGGTTGTAATTTTTGATACAATTCCAAGAGCAACAACACTTGATAGTTTTAGTGGTAATAAAAGAATCGGTGTAACAACTGATGTGATAATTAACTTTACTAAAAAGAGTTCAAAATTTACTACAACACTTATATATGCAACTAAAAGTGATTTTAGTGATGCAGTAACAATAGCAGATAAATCATCAAATGCAAGTACTTATTATTGGACATTACCTATTGAATTACTAAATAAAATACCAAATAGTAAAACATTAGATATTTATGTTATGTTAGCAACTTTTGACGGAGATACTCAAATAGGTACAGCACAAACTGATAAATTTACTGCTAATGTATATGCAGATAATTGTAGGCCTATATGGAATACACATACAATTGAAGAAACTGATGCAACGGCTAAACAATTAGTAACAACTGCTAATAAGTTTATAGCAAATTTATCTAAACCTAAATTTACATTTAGTGCTAAAGGTCAATATGGAGCAACTATTAGTTACTATCAAATAAATAATACAACAAGATCAAGTGGATTTACTGATAGTGGTTTTAATACTAATGGTTATACTTTAAAAGTTGTAGATAGTAGAGGAATAGAAAATACATATAAATTTGACTTAACTTACGTTCCATACTTCACACCAGTATTTGAAGAAGTAAAATTATTTAGAGATGTTCCAACAAGTAATAAAGTGTTTTCTTACTTTAGGATTAAATTCTTTAATAATTCAAGTTCTGTTAAATTTGATAACCCACAAGCTTTATATTATAAGTTTAATTATCAAGAAAATGGTGGTGCAGCACAAGAAAAAACAATTACACCTGAAACTTATGATGATGGAACATCAAAATATGCTGAAAATGAAATTGAATTAGGAAATACATTTAATTATAAAAAGAGTGTTGATTGGTCTTTCTTCTTTGTTGATTTAACTGGTAGAACATTTAAAACAGGTAATACTTTACCTATGGGTATTCCATTAATGAATGGTAAAACAGAAGAAGATGGAGAACAAGCATTATATATAAATGGAAATACTCGGTTTCCACAAAGTCCAAGTTCTTACCCAATAGGTTTAGGTTTTGCTAAAAATATTGTATTAAGGCAATCAACTGATGGTGATACAGTACTAAATGGTAATAGAAATTTATATCTAAGACCTAATGGTAATACTAATACTGGTGGTGAAGCAATATTAACTCAAGATGGTGACTTAAATATGACTAGAAATTTAAATTCACTAAATGTATTAGTGGGTAATTATTTGAAAATACCTAATGGAACTCAAGGTGGTTTATGTAATCAAAGTAATATGCCTATAATACAAGATTATGGCAATCAAAATGTTACAGTTAATGCTACTGGGGATGAATTATATTTAGGTTTTTTAAATACTAAAAGAATAAATATGTTTTCGGGAAAAATGCACTTTAACACAGATGGAAGTATAACTAAAACAAATGATGATGGTAGTAAAACTGCATTTGCATTAGTTAGCCAATTGTTAAATATGGTAACTTATTCTCATAGTGCGAATGCATGTAAAGTTAGATTTAGTAACGGTTTTACAATTGTAGCTGGAACAGGAACTGCTAAATCAAGTGGTAATACTACTATTAATTATGGTGTTACATTTACTGAAGCACCAACAGTTATAACTCAAACAAGAACTACTACTAGTGGTGTTACAGAAATTAAATTATATAGTAAAGGAACTTCTAGTATGCAAGTTGTATTAGGTGGTTCTGCAATTGCAAGCGTTTCTTGTGATTGGATAGCATTCGGACATACTAATAGTTAGTATTGAATGTTACATATATGATTTAGAAAGGAGAATAAAGATGAATGATCCGAATTTTCAAAGAGAAGTGTTAGATAGATTGATAGTACTTGAGACTTTACTTAAACAACAAGACTATAAGTCATTAAATCGAAAAGTTGAAAATCAACATGATGACTTACTAAAAGATGAACAAACTATAAAGAATCACGAAGAGCGATTAAACAAAATTGAAGATAATAATAAATGGCTGTGGCGATTAGTAATTGGAGCTTTAATTACTGGTGCTATGGCTATTTTATTTGGAGTTTAAAAAAAGGAGGTACAAATTGAAAGATAAGATAATCAAATTAATAGATTTAAAATCTATTATAACTATATTAATGGCAATAGCATTAATAGTAGGTTTTTTTAAAGGTATGATTTCAACAGAAGTATTTATACCTTTTGCATCAATGACTTTTACTTTTTATTTTAGTAGAAAAAAGGAGGAATAGCTTATGGCTAAAATATATGATTATGTTGTAACTAAACCAAAAATCACTTCAAATTATGGATATAGAATACATCCGATTGATAAGATAAGAAAATTCCATTATGGAATAGATATTGTTTCTAATAGTGGAGATAGAAATTTATATGCAGTAGAAGATGGATATGTACAATTAGTAAGAACAGGCCAAGATAAATCAACAACTGGTTATGGTAATTATATATGGGTTAGATATCCTAGAATTAATGTAAGTTTATTATATGCTCATTGTAAGAGTGTTAAGTTAAAGAAAGGTGATAAAGTTAAGAAAGGTGATGTTGTCGCAATTATGGGTACAACCGGAGCTTCTACTGGAGTGCATTTACATTTAGGTATGCAACCAATAGGTAAAAGCAACTGGATGAATCCTTATACATATGATTATGTTTTACCATCAACAAAATATAACTTAACTAGATTACTTAAAAAGGGATCTAAAGGTGATGATGTAAAAAAACTTCAAAGCATAATTGGAACAACAGCTGATGGAATCTTTGGAAATAACACTTTAGCAAAAGTAAAAGAATTTCAAAAGAAAAACAATTTAGTTCAAGATGGTATTGTAGG
>JAZUBJ010000036.1:0-5328 GCA_045638445.1 Bacilli bacterium
GAACAATTATCAATTTCCAATGAAATTTGATTAACTACATCACCATGTAAATCAATTTCATAAATTTCACTTGAATCTTCACTAAAAACAAATATTCTATTATCTTTAACAACTACATTACTTGAATCAAAATAAAAATCATACTTCTTCTTCCATAAAACATTACCTTCATCATTATATCTAATACCCAAACTATATGTTTCACCATCTGATTCAATACCACTTATATTAGTAGATGTAGATAAACCAAACACAATATATCCTTCATCTAATACAAGAATATTACCAAATCCATCAGAAGAATTACCAATAAATTTTCTATCCCATATATAGTTACCATTTTTATCATATTTTAAAACTACACCATCATAATCATTATTAATGTTTTCATTTGACAACAATTGACCAGCAATATAAATATCACCATTACTATCAACATCAATAGAATTAAATGATATAGAAGAACTATCTTCCCACAAAGTTTCCCATATCACTTTACCATTTTTATCATATTTTAATATTTTTGATTTCTTTTCTTCTTCATTAAAACCAGCATATATAAACTCGTTTTCCTCAGTTAAATAAACCTCTCCAAAATCTATATCATTTTTTAAAATCCATTTATCTGAAGATTCAACATTAATAATAGATGCATCAACAAAAAAAGGAATAAATAACAAAATAACAAATAATACCTTCTTCATATTCTATCTCCTATTATAATTTTACCACATAAAAATAAAAAATACTATTACTAGTATTTCTTACAATTCATAACTCTTATTATAATTTTAACACAATAACAATAAAAAAGAAGAAACTAATATTCTTCTAACTTTTTTAAAAAACTCTTACTTTTACTAGCAACACCAGAATATAAATCATAATATTCACTAATAATTTCATTAATACGATTTACAACACTATTATCAATATCAAGATTACTAATTTTAGATATATCAACATAATAATAAAGTCTCATTAGTTTTAAAACCTTCTCATCGACAAGAATCTCATCACTACGACAATTAGCACAAATGTATCCACCCTTTTCAAGTGAAATAGTAACAACTTTTTTACTACCACAAGTAACACATTCATCCAAATTTAAATTAATACCAATATAATTTAAAAACTTAAGTTCCAATATATTTGTAATAACTTTCTCATTAAACCCTTCTTCAATCTTAAAAATAGCGTCTAACATTAAATTATATACTTCATTATCATTACACTCTTTATAAACTTTACTAGATAATTCACATATATAAGATAAATAACTAATTTTACTAATATCACTTTTAATATTAATAAAATAATCTATAACATTACCTTCAACTAATGTAGATAAACCTTGTTCCTTATATGAAATATTAAATTCAGCATAAGCAAACTTTTCACTTGCAAGTCTAAGTTTACTTTTTAAACCCTTAGCACCCTTAGCAACACAACCTATAATTCCATTCTCTTTAGTAAATATATTAATAATCTTACTATTTTCTTTATATGGAATAGTACTAATAACAATCCCTTCTACATTAATCAACTTCATATCAAAATATAAAGCATAAAGAATAATCTTTATGCTTATTTTCCTTTCTTATATTTTAAATAATATTCAATCTTACCTGTTTCTTTAAATTTATTCCAAGCTTCTTTTTTATTCATATCTTCTCCTTACAATATTATATTGCAAGAAAAACCAAAATATTATTCAAAAAATTAAATTTTATTCTTCATTATTAACTAAATAACCTAAATCTTTAATAAATTTCTCTTTCTCTCTCCATTTCTTTATTATTTTACAATAAAGTTCAAGGTAAACTTTCTTACCAAGCAATGTTTCCATATCAAGTCTTGCTTCATAACCGATAGTCTTAATCATTTGCCCATTTGATCCAACTATTATTTTTCTTAAAGAATCTCTATCAACTATAATATCAACATATACTTTAGCAATTCCCTTTTCTTCATAATAATCAACTAACTTACAAGAAATAGAATGAGGAACTTCTTCATTAGTATGAATAAATATTTTTTCACGAACCATTTCTGATAATCTAAAATCCATATCTAATGTTGTAGTTTCTCCATCATAGAAATATTTAACATTATCTGGTAAATATTCTTTTAATACTTTTATCAATCTATCTGTATTATCATCTTTTAAAGCAGATACAGGAATTATTTCTGCAAATTCATATAAATCTTTATATTCATTTATTTTAAGTAATATTTCATCATCAGTAAGTTTATCAATTTTATTTAAAATCAAAAATACAGGTTTATCTACATTAGCAAGCTTATCAATAATAAATTGATCACCTTTACCAAATTTACTACTAGCATCACAAACAAACAAAATAACATCAACATCATTAATAGAATAATAAGCTTGAGCATTAAGAGCAACACCCAACTTATCAACAGGTTTATGAATACCTGGAGTATCTACAAATACAATTTGAGTATCATCTTCATTATAAATACCTTGTATTAAATTTCTAGTAGTTTGTGGCTTTGATGAAATAATTGCAACTTTTTCTTTAATAATAGAATTTAATAAAGTACTCTTACCAGTATTAGGTCTACCAATTAAAGTTACAAAACCACTTTTCATACAATATCCTCCTTACTAAATGTAGTATTCATTAATTTTTCATAACTAAGTATTTCCATTTTTCCACTCTTAGTCATTATATTAAATATAACATCCTTATCAAAAAATTCTAAAAATACTTGTTTACATAAATTACATGGATAACATATTTCATCACTACTAGTCATTAAATATAAAGTTTTAAATTCCCTTTCACCATGACTTACAGCATTTAATATAGCACTTCTCTCAGCACATACAGTTGCTCCATAAGAAGCATTTTCAACATTAACTCCATTATAAAAATTTCCATTTTTAGTTTCAACTATACAAGCAAAATGCATATTTGAATATGGGGCGTAACTATTTTCTAATAAATTTTCTAATTTTTCTCTCATTTAATTTCTCCTAAAATAATAATAAAATTTTTGGAACGAATATAATTAATCCAACAATAACTGCAACAAAAGCAAATATAAGTACAGCAGCTGCAGCAGTATCTTTTGCTACTTTAGCAAGCGGATGATATTCTTCTGTAACTAAATCAACAACTGCTTCAATTGCAGTATTAACAAGTTCACAAGAAATAACAAGTCCTATGGTTAATACTAAAATAGCCCATTCATATTTATTTATTTTAAATATAAATCCAAATATCAAAACTAATAAAGCAACACCAACATCAACAGCCAAATTTTGTTCATTTTTATATGCATATCTAAGTCCACTCATTGGATACTTAAAACTATTAACAAACTTCTTTATACCTTTAGTTTGCTTTCTCTCATCTCTTGATATCATACTCACTTAATATTTCCTCCTCAAGAGCTCTCATTACTTTTTTATCTTCTTCTATCATATGATCATAGCCAAGTAAATGAAGTAATCCATGAACAGCCAAATAACAAAATTCACGTTTTACACTATGACCAAAATCTTCTGCTTGACTAACACATCTCTCATAAGATATATATATTTCACCAAGAAATCTAATTCCATCATACTCAACATCATTAACTTCTTCAAAAGCAAAAGATATAACATCAGTAACAGCATCTTTATTCCTATAATCTCTATTTATTTCCCTTATTTTTTCATTATCAACAATAATAATATTTAATAAAGGATTTTCAACTTTTAAATGTTCACATGCAAACTTAATAATACTATCAAGTTCATATAAATCAACTTCTTTATTTGTTGTATTAAAAATATATTCTTCCATTTTATACCCCCCATAATGTATTAACTAAGTATAAACTAACTAATAAAATTATAATTACACTTAACAAATTATAAAACCACTTCTTTTTCATAAAATTAGGTAATTTTTCATTAATTGATTTAAATAACTTATAAAGTAAAAAACCAATTATCCCACCAACAACATTCAATATAACATCATCTATATCAACACTTCTTCCAATAAAATGTTGAACTATTTCTATTGTTACACTTGATAACAAAGAAACAATTGTTATACCTACAATACCTTTAATTTTACAATAATAACTAACAAAATAACCAAGAGGTACAAATAATACAATATTACCAAGAACTTGTTTAATAAACGAAGAACTCATTAATTCATATCTAAATATCTCTTTAAATGGAGTTAAATTAGTACCCCCACCTATTAAATCTTGACTAGTTACAAGCTGGAATAATACAAGAAGATATACGATAAACATTAAATTAAATAACTCTTCATACAAACGAAAACTTTTTCTATCATTTTTTATGATATACGCAAGTCTCATTATAGATGAAATAACTACAACTATAACAACAGTAGGCCATGACATATTAATAACATCAACTATCGCATTCCTCATTTATATTTTCCTCTTCAAATATATTAGAAGTAACTCCAATGTCTTCATAAACTTTAAAAAATACTTCTATATACATTTTACTACTTTTTAGCCCTTTTTTCAAAACATTTTTACTTATTATATATTCACCATCACCAAGCATTTTTTCAATTTCTTCACTACCCTTCTTAACCCCATAATCTAAAGCTTTTTCATAACTAATTTTGTTACTAACATTTTCAAGAATTGAAACTTTTTCCCTATAAACTTTAAAAGGTAAATAAGATTCATCAAAAACACATTTATTTTCACGAACACTATTTTTAGGATTATATTGACCAATCAAACTAATCTTCTTACCAAAAAAATCAATATAATAATGATTAAAACTATCCTTAACTATAGATTCATTATAAATAAGAGGAACATTTATTTTAACTAAATACCAAGTCTCAGCAAAAACCTGAGCCCTACTTTCAACCTCATCTACAAGTGTACAATCTTTATAAATTTTTCCACTAACAATAACATCACCCTTTTTAACAAACTCATTTTCTTCCCTTAATTTTTC
Source organism: Bacilli bacterium (assembly GCA_045638445.1). Classification (GTDB taxonomy): domain Bacteria; phylum Bacillota_I; class Bacilli_A; order RF39; family UBA660; genus CAG-1000. Next base: position 4,985 of record JAZUBJ010000036.1, read on the forward strand.
ACCATTATAAACAACTATATGACGAATAACTCCATCTCTACTAGCAACAATATTACTCTTTTCACCAACAATATTTTTATTACCAATAAACTTTAAACTAACATCTATATTATAACTAGAACCAACTCTTTCAAACTCAATCCACTCTATCTCATTAATATTTTTAAGAATCTTATCTTTCAAATCATTAATTTTTTCGTATTTAAATACTTTTCTTTTTAAACTAAAATTATTCAATATAAGAAAATCATTTAACTTATTTAAAACATACTTATCTTCACAATTAATATTAATTTCATAAATAGTATTACATAAATTATAAAGTAACAAAAAACAAACAAATA
>JAZUBJ010000037.1:0-3987 GCA_045638445.1 Bacilli bacterium
TTTTTTTAAAATAAGCGGTTCTATTTCTTCTTTTAATAATGCTGAGAATCTAAATATACTTGTATTATTTATGTCATCTAATGAAAATAATTTAGCTGTGTTATCTATTTTTCTCCATTTATTTTCCATAAAACCCTCCTATCTTAATTATTCGTTACTTTTTAATGATTCTATCATATCTATTTTCTTTAAACTATGATGTGTAATAAAACTTACTATTATTGTAAAACATGATGCTATTAATGCTGATATTATGTAACTTGATATTTTTATTTGTTTTAAAAATAACAGATCATGTGGTTCACATGTTTTTATAACAAAGTGACTTATATATCCACCCATGAATATTCCAAGTAGTATACCTACTATTGTTATAAAATAATTTTCTCTTGTTATATAAGAGTCTACTTCTTCATCATAAAATCCTAATACTTTTAGTGTTGATATTTCTCTTTTTCTTTCACTTATATTTATATTTGATAAATTATATAAAATAATAAATGCTAGTGTTGCTGAAGATAAAATTAGTACTATAATTACTGAATCTAATGATTCTAAAACTTCGTTTACATTTTTTAACATTGTTTTTTGACTCAATGTATTACTAACTGATTTGTTATCTATTATATCATTTATAAATGCTTCGTCAAAGTTTTCGTTTGTTTTTAACATTATCATATTTGTTTTATAATCTTGATAATATTTTTCATATGTTTCTTTATCGATAAATACATAATTTCCTATATAATTTTCAACTACTTTATATATTCCTATTTCTTTGTATTCATCATTTATTAATAAATATAATTTGTCTCCCTCAGTTACATCTAATGCGTAAGCTAGTTTTTCTGTTACTGCTATTTTATCTTTTTCTATTTCAATTTGTTCAAAATTATTATTTATATCATTTAAACTAATTACATGGTGTAGTTCTTCTTTATTTTCTGGAACTATTAAATCAGTTTCTATTTTTTGTTTTTCTTCTGTATATATATCAACTACTTCATAATATGTATGTATATTGTGAAGAATATCTTCATTTGTACTTAAAAGATTATCTATACTTTCTAAGTCAGGATTATCCATTAAATAGATCATTTCATCGTACAAGTGAACATTTGAATAATGATAACTTGAAATACTATTTGCGGAATCTTTTAAACCAAATCCTGTCATTATTAGTGCAGTCGAGCATGATATTCCAACTATTGTTATTATTACTCTACTTTTATATCTAAATATATTTCTTATTGTTATTTTATTTGAAAAATTAAGTTTATCCCATATAAAATGCATTTTTTCTAAAAATATTTTTTTACCTGATACTGGGGCTTTTGGTCTCATAAGTTGACTTGGTTTTTCTTTAAGTGCTTTATTTACCGTAATTACTGATACTCCGCATATACAAACAAGAGCAACACTTAAACCAAAAAATGCATAATATAAATTAAATTCATATATAAATTTTGGTATTCTAAATATTCCTTTATATATAGACCATATTATTTTTGGGAATATATTAAATCCAATTAACATTCCTATTATTCCGCCTGTTGTTGTGGCAATAAATGAAAATACTAAATATTTTGACATAATATGACTTTTGGAAAATCCAAGTCCTCTTAGTGTACCTATTTCTGTTCTATCTTCATCTACCATTCTTGCCATTGAAATTAAACTTATCAAAATTGCAACTAAATAAAATAATATTGGAAATACATTACCTAGTTTAGTTATACTTTCTAACATTGTTTTGAATGTTGAATAACTTCCGTTATCATTTCTATCAAATATGTACCATACTGATTTTGGAAAATCATCTAAACTATATTCTACCCCTATTGTATCCATATAGTCTATTTGATTTTGAAATAAATCATTAAATCTTTTTTCTTCTCTTTCTTGTTTTATTTCTTCTATTTTATTTTTTGATTTTTCTACAAGATTCTCATATTCTTCTGTTGATGTTTTTAATTCTTTTGCTCCATTTAAAGTAAGAGTTGCGCTTGTATAAATTGACGTGTTAAATGCGTTTTCCAGTACGTATGAATAATAATTTAACTCTCCATTTCCAACTGTTGTTGTTCCCATATATTCAGGTGCAAAGAATAATGGGCTTTCTATACTACCTACTATTCTAAACATCTCATTATGTAAATTATCGCTATCAATTGTAACATAATCATCAATTGATAAATTGTTTTCATTTAATAATTTTTCTGAAACAATTATTTCATTATTTGATAGTGGCATTCTTCCATCTTTTAATATTACATCATTCATATTTGTTATAGATGTTATTCTAATGCTTTTTTGAGTATCATTTAATATTACGACTTCATCTGTTGATTTAATGCCTACTATATTTTCTGATATATCTAATTTTTCTAATTCTATTATATCTTCATATGTTAATCCAAGAGATGAGACTACTTCTATATCGTATACATTTAATTCATCTAAATATTTATCAAGTGAAATTAGCATATCTGGACTTGCTGCTTTTATTCCACAGAAAAAACCTACTCCTAGGAGTGACATTAATAATAGTGATAAAAATCTTTTGTATGATGATTTTATTCTTCTAAAACTACTTACTAATAATTTGTTTTTCATATTCTACCACTCTATATCATCTACATTTTTTGGTTCTTTATTTATAGTTATATTTTGAATTTTCCCACTATTAAATTTAATTACTTTATCTGCTATTTCTGAAATAACTGTGTTGTGTGTGATAATAATTACTGTTATCCCATCTTCTCTGCATACATTTTGAAGTAATTTTAATATTTGTTTTCCTGTTTTATAATCAAGGGCTCCTGTTGGTTCATCACACAATAATAATTTTGGATTTTTTGCTATTGCACGTGCTATTGCAACTCTTTGTTGTTCTCCTCCACTTAGTTGGGATGGAAAGTTATGCATTCTGTCTTTTAATCCAACTTTTTCAAGAATTTCTTTTGGATCTAAATGATCTTTACAAAGTTGTACTGCCAATTCTACATTTTCAAGAGCAGTTAAATTTTGAATTAAATTGTAAAATTGAAATACAAATCCTATATCATTTCTTCTATATTTAATTAAGTTTTTACCTTTTAATTTATCAATTCTTTGTCCATCTACTTCTATTTCTCCACTTGTTGCATCATCCATTCCACCAAGTATATTTAGACATGTTGTTTTACCAGCACCACTTGGTCCTAGTATACATACAAGTTCTCCCTTATTAATTTTAAAATCGATTTTGTTTAAAGCAAGTATCTCTATTTCACCCATTTGATACTTTTTGCTTACATCATTAAATTCAATATACGACATATTTTTCACCTTAGTTAATTATACAATAATTTCTAAAATTAGTAAATTTTATTTAATATAAAAAAGAGGTTTATATTGCCTCTTCTTAACTTTCTATAATAATGATATCACTCTTAATTTCACTATATTTTTCTTCATTTGTTATTTCTGTTTTATTTTCTAATATATCTTCTTCTATTTGATTTTGTATATCAATTTGTGTAATTGTACTTTCAACTTCTTTATTAGAATCATTTATTTTTATTTCTTCTATATTTTCTGTTTTTTCTTTTTTCCTTATAGGAGATATTTTATAAGAACCAATATTTGGTAATTTGATTATTGTTGTATTTTCAATGTCTTTTAATATGCTTTCATCAATATCCATATTGGCTTTTTTATCTTTTATTGATTTCAATTCATTTTCTATAGGATCAATAAGATTTTCATTTTCTTTAATTATTGAATAGCATACAAGATTATTATCTATTAAAACAAATGAAACTGTTTTTTCAGCAATATTATAAAATATAGGCTTTTTTGTTTCTCCCTGAACATTTATTAATTCTTCAAATTTATCTATATAAACTATATCTCTATCACTTAAATCAGGTAAATTATCTACTTTAGCTAATATAGAATCATATGTATTTATAATATTTTTTACATATGACTTAAATTTTGATT
>JAZUBJ010000038.1:0-12673 GCA_045638445.1 Bacilli bacterium
CATATATAAGAAATAAATTAAAAATTGAAAAAAGGGATAATAAAAAAAGAATGTATAATATATTATTTAATTATTTAGATATAATGTTATATGATAAGGACCTTTATTTGTTGTTTAATGAGAATTCTGTAATGAATATAAGTAGTTATATGCCAAATGATTACATTTTAAAAATGGATAATAACAAAATGATATATTTTATTGATAAAGTTGAGGGAATAGAAATAAAATATGGTTCAGTTGATTTTTTAAATGTTGCATATTCTAAATATTATGATAATGTTATTAAAAAAGAAGAAAATGATAAATATTATAATGATTTTTATTCTATATATAGTAATATATTGTGTAGTAATTTTAAAAATATGGATGGTATTTTATCGTTATTGAATCCTAAGATGGATAATATTAATAAATTGCTTGTTGTTTTTTCAAGTGCATACTTTGCGTATAAAAAATTCGATTTATCTATTCAAACAATATATTATATATTAGATTATGTTGTTCCTTTAGTGTTTTCATATGATTTTAATAATAATTCTGTTAATAATAAAAATAATGAATATGTATTAAATGAAGAATATGCTAATACTGTAATTAATTTAAAAGATGGTACTAAGACTACTGTTAAAGAATATTTTAAAATTTTTAATGTATTAGGTAATATTAATAATGATAGTGTCGTTAAATTTAAAAATGGTGAATCTTATTCAGGAAAACAATTTTTAGATAATTTAATAAAGTATGTGTCTAATTACGATAATTATAAAGAATTATGTGATGATTTAGTATTATCTATTGAGTAATTTGTTTTAGTTGACAAAATTAAGTTGACAAATTAAAAAAGATATAATATAATCTTTCTCAGTCAAAGAGAGAAACGGAGGTAAGTTATGAAAAGAACATTTCAACCAAATAACCTTAAAAAAGCAAAGACATCTGGTTTTAGAGCTAGAAAAGGAACTAACGTATTAAAATCAAGAAGAGCAAAAGGAAGAAAAGAATTATCAAAATAAATAAATTACTTTTAATTAAGTAATTTTTTTTATATAATAATTTCGTTAGAGGAAGATTATATGAATAAAAAATTTATAATAAGAAAAAATGAGGAAATTCAAGAAATTGTTAAAACTTCTAAAAAAATTGTTAGTAAGTATTTTATTGTTTATTATAGAAAAAATGATTATTCTTATAATAGATTTTGTATAAGTGTTAGTAAAAAAATTGGAAAAGCTCATACAAGGAATTTATTTAAAAGAAGAATTAAAGATATTCTTATAAAAAATAAATTAAATTATTCTAACGATTATGTTATAATATTAAGGAACGCTGTTACTGATATTTTATATGATAAAATGAAGTATGAGTTGTTAGATGTATTGAAAGGAGTTAAATAGTGAAGAAAAAAATAGTCTTAGTAGTATTGTGTGTAATGATGCTATGTGGATGTACTAAAAATTTTGCTGTTGTAAATGAAGAAACGCATAAGCAAAAGAGTTATACTTCAAATATTTTATGTAAGCCTGAATCAGAAGAATTAGTAAGTATATATAAAAATAATACTGAGGAACTTGAAAAAGTTGATGTAAATTATGAGAAGTTGCCTGAATGTAAAAATTTAAAAATTAATTCTGGAGGATACGAAGGATTATGGACATCACTTTTTGTTAAACCTCTAGCTTGGATAATTGTTAAAGTTGGATTATTAGTAAAAAGTAATGCTGTTGCAATTATGTTAGTTGGTGCTTTACTAAGAGCCATGCTATTACCTATGTCAATTAAATCAACAAAAATGAGTGAAAATATGAATAAGGCTCAAAAGGATTTAAATAAGCTAGAATTAAAATATAGAGGTAGAGATGACAAAGATTCAATGATGGCAAAAAGTCAAGAAATGATGATGATTTATAACAAATACAATATTAATCCTATGAGTAGTTGTTTATTTTCATTTATTCAATTACCATTGTTCTTTGCATTTTTAGAAGCTGTTTATCGTGTACCTGCATTTTTTGAACAAGATTTCTTAGGTGTATTTAATTTAGGTACAACACCTCTTGAGGGAATAGCTGCTGGTAATTATTGGTACATTATATTAATAGCATTAATACTTGGAGCAACATATTTCTCATTTAAAAATATGAATGCTGCAACTGGTGATGCAAATCAAGCACAAAGTATGAAAATGATGAGTACATTTATGGTTGTATTTATAGGTGTTGCATCATTTCAATTACAAACATCTATTGCGTTATACTGGATAGTTTCAAATGGATTTACTATTGTTCAAAACTTAATTATGAAGAAAGGCAAGTTGTAATATTATGGAGAAGTACAAATTTCAAGCAAAGAGTGAAGATGGGTTATTAGAAAAAGCATTAGAAGAATTAAATGTTAAAGAAGAAGAAGTTCTTACTAAAACATATGAAGAAAAAGGTGGTTTATTTAGCGGTAAAAAATACACTATTGAAGTTGTAAAATTATCTGATATAGCTGCTTTAGGAAGAGATATTTTAAAAGAGTTATTAGATTCTTTAAATGTTGAAGCTAATGTTGAAACTAAAATTAGAGAGGGTAAAATTAAATACGAAGTTTTCTCTAAAAATAATGCAGTATTAATTGGTAAAAATGGTCATATATTAGATTCTATTCAAGTATATGTAAGACAAGCAATTTTTAATGCGATTGATATCTATGTTAATTTAAGTGTAGACGTTGAAAATTATAAAGAAAAACAAAACTATTTTTTAGAAAAGAAAGTAAAAAAATTAGCTAGAGAAGTAACTTTATCAAAGGTTTCTATTAAGCTTGATCCTATGAATTCTTATGAAAGAAAATTAGTTCATGAAGCAATTCAAGGTTTTAAATATGTAAGTTCTGAATCAGAAGGTGAAGAACCAAATAGATGTGTTGTTTTAAAGTATGTTGAAGATACTGAAAATACAGAAGAGTAGAAATACTCTTTTTTATTTACAATAAAAGGCTTTTGTGCTATAATCTTGTGGAAAGAAAGGGACCAATATGAAGGATACAATTTGTGCAATTGCAACGTTAGTAGGAGAAAGTTCTATTAATGTTATTAGAATAAGTGGAGATGATTCAATTTCTATTGTTAATAAAATATTTGATAAAGATTTAACTAAGAAAAATTCATATACAATTACATATGGATATATTATTGATGAGTCTGAAAAAATAGATGAAGTGTTAGTTTCTATTTTTAAGGGTCCTAAATCATTTACAAGAGAAGATGTTGTTGAAATTAATACTCATGGTGGAAAAATAAGTGTTAATAAGATAATGGAATTATTGATGGTTAATGGCTGTAGATTAGCTGAACCAGGAGAATTTTTAAAACGTGCATTTTTAAATGGTAGAATTGATTTAGTTCAAGCTGAGAGTGTTAGTGATATGATTACTTCTCGTACTGATGCGGCTAGAGCAATGTCAATGAAAGGTATTAGTCATGAGTTATCTAAGAAAATAAATGATTTAAGAAGTAATATTCTAGAATTAATTGCTAATATTGAAGTAAATATAGATTATCCTGAATACGAGGATGCTGTTGTTGTTACATGTGATTTAGTTCGCGAGAAAATTAGTTATGTTGAAGGAAAAATACATGATTTAATTGATACAAGTAAAAATGGATTATTAATAAAAAATGGTATTAATATTGCCATTGTAGGAAAACCAAATGTTGGTAAGAGTAGTATTTTAAATCAATTAATAGGTGAAGAAAAAGCAATTGTTACTAATATTAAAGGTACTACAAGAGATATAGTTGAGGGTAGTAGTATTATAAATGGAATAGAAGTTAATTTTTATGATACTGCTGGTATTCGTGAAAGTGATGATGTTGTTGAATCTATTGGAATAGAAAAAAGTATAAAGAAGATAGAAGAATCAGACTTAATTCTATTTGTAATTGATTCATCTGTAGCTTTTGATGAAGAAGATAAAGAAGTACTTGAAAAACTTGGTGATAAGGAAGTACTTGTTGTTTATAATAAAAGTGATATAGGTTCTAATAAAAATGAATTATTAGAAAAATATGATAGTATTGAAATTAATACTAAAGAAAATGATAAAATAAAATTATTAAAAGATAAAATTGTTGAAATATTTAATCTAAGTGAAATAGAAAAGTCTGATTATACTTATATATCTAATGCTAGACAAATTGCTTTATTAAAAAAATGTTTAGATATTATTAAAGATATAAGAGTTGAGCTTGAAATGGATGTTCCAGTTGATTTAATGCAAATAAACATTCAGTTATTGTGGGAAACATTAGGTGAAATAACTGGACAAGTATATAAAGATGATTTACTTGATGAAATATTTAGTAAATTTTGTCTTGGAAAGTAGATGATAAAATTGAAATACGATATAGTAGTTGTTGGTGGTGGACATGCAGGATGTGAAGCGTCTTTAGCGTGTTCAAGAATGGGTAAAAAAACATTATTAATTACAGGTAATTTAAATAATGTTGCTGATATGCCATGTAATCCATCTATTGGTGGTTCTGCTAAGGGAATTGTTGTTCGTGAAGTGGATGCACTTGGTGGAGAAATGGGATATTGTGCCGATAAAACACATTTACAAATTAAAATGTTAAATGTTAAAAAAGGACCTGGAGTTAGATCTTTAAGAGCTCAAGGATGTAAGGTTAATTATCCTAAAGAAATGTTAAAAACTTTAAAAGAACAGGAAAATCTTGATTTACTTGAAGATTTGGCTGCAAGTGTTATAGTTGAAAATAAAAAGATTAAGGGTGTTACTTGTGAAAGTGGTAAGGAAATTATGTGTGATGCATTAATTTTAACTACTGGGACATATTTAAATTCAGATATTCTTTGTGGACATGAAAGTTATAAAGGTGGTCCACATGGTGAAAAAAATTCTATGTATTTGAGTAAATCTTTAGAAGAAAATGGTATCAAGATTATACGTTTAAAAACAGGTACTCCACCTAGAATTTTAAAAAGTTCAATTAATTTTGATGAAGTTCAAGTAGAAAAAGGCGATGATTATAAATTATCATTTAGTAACTTTTATGAACCTATTTATGATCCTAATAATCAAATGCCTTGTTATTTAACTTATACTAATCCAGAAACACATAAGATAATTATGGATAATTTAGATAAATGTGCATTATATAGTGGATTAATAAAGGGTGTTGGACCTAGATATTGCCCATCTATTGAAGATAAAATAGTTAAATTTAGTGATAAAGAAAGACATCAAATTTTTCTTGAACCTGAAAGAAGTGATGATATTGAATATTATGTTGGTGGTTTTTCGACTACAATGCCTCATGAAATACAAGAAAAACTTCTTCATACAATGGATGGTTTAAAAGAATGTGTTATTACTAAGTATGGTTATGCTATTGAATATGATGCTATAGATCCTGTTCAATTAAATATGAATTTAGAAAGTAAAATTCTTGAAAATTTATTTACTGCTGGTCAAATTAATGGAACTAGTGGATATGAAGAAGCAGCGGCTCAAGGATTAATGGCTGGTATAAATGCTGTTTTAAAATTAGATGGTAAAGAACCTTTTATATTAAAGAGAAATGAAGCATATATTGGTGTATTAATAGATGATTTAATTAATAAGGGTATTACTGAACCATATAGATTATTGACTTCAAGAGCAGAGTTTAGATTATTATTAAGACATGATAACGCATCTATAAGATTAACTGAATATGGTAGAAAGTTTGGTTTAATAAATGATGAAAAATATAATATTTATCAAAATAAAATGAATCAAATAAATGAATTAATGACATATCTTAAAGAAAATAGTTTAGAATTAAATGATAAAAATAATGAGTTTTTAAAACTAAATGGTTCTTCAACTATTAGTGGTAGGATAAAATTAATTGAGTTGGTTAAAAGACCTGAAATTAAACTTAATAATTTACTTAATCATATTGAATATTCTTATAGTGAAGAGATATGTGATATGGTTGAAATAATGATAAAATATGAAGGGTATATAAATAAAACAAATAATGAAGTTGCTAAGATGTTAAAATTAGAAGAAAAACAAATACCTGAAGATATAGATTATGAAAAAGTAAGAAATATTGCTACTGAAGCGAAACAAAAATTTTCTAAAATAAGACCTCGTACTATAGGTCAAGCATCGAGAATTAGTGGAGTTAATCCATCTGATATTACTATGTTACTTGTTTATTTAAAAAAGGAATATAATAATGACTAAAGAAGAATTTATATTAGAGTGTAAGAATATTAATATTGATATTACTGATGAGTTATATAATAAATTAGATAGATATAAAGAATTATTAATAGAATGGAATAAAAAATTTAATTTAACAACTATTATAGAAGAAAAAGATATATATCTTAAACATTTTTTTGATTCATTATATTTATCTACTGAATGTAATTTTGATAATAAAAAAATTTGTGATATAGGTACTGGAGCTGGTTTTCCTGGTATGGTTCTTGCAATAGTATTTGATAATGGTAATTTTACATTAATGGAATCAAATAATAAAAAGATATTATTTTTAGAGGCTGTAAAAACTGAGTTAAATTTAGAAAATGTAAATGTAATAAGTGCTAGAGCTGAAGATTATGGTAAAAAGAATAGAGAAATATTTGATGTAATAACTTGTAGGGCAGTTTCGGCATTAAATATTATTCTTGAACTTTCAACGTCTATGTTAAAGGTAAATGGTTTATTTATTCCAATGAAATCTAGTGTTGAAGAAGAATTAAAAAATGCTAAAAATAATATTGATAAATTAAGTTATAAATTGATTAAAGAAGTTTCTTATGAACTTCCAATTGAAAACTCTAAGAGAACAATATTGGTTTTTGAAAAATATAAATCTACTGATAGTAAGTATCCTAGAAATTACAATGTCATAAAAAAACAATAGTTGTGCTATTGTTTTTTATATGATAAGATATTTTAAAGTTATTGATAATTTTTATAAAATGAATTAAAATTAATATAGAATAGAAGGGTGATGTTTATGGATAAGGATAAAATTATATATGTACCGGTTGAAGATATATTACCTAATAGATTTCAACCAAGACTTGCATTTGATGAGAAAGAGTTAAATGAACTTGCTTCTTCTATTGCAAAGTATGGTATTATACAACCAATAGTTTTAAGAAATATTGGTGATAAATATGAGATTATTGCTGGTGAAAGAAGATTTAAAGCATCTCAAATAGCCGGTCTTACAAAAGTTCCTGCAATAATAAATAATACTGATGATAATACAAGTGCTGAGATTGCATTACTTGAAAATTTACAACGTAAAAATTTAACTCCAATTGAAGAAGCTCAGTCTTATAAAAAATTAATAGATAGAGGATTTACTCAAGAAGAAATTGCTACGAAGTTAGGTGTTAGTCAATCTTCAGTTGCAAATAAAATGAGATTATTAAATTTACCTAAAAGGGTTCAAGATGCTCTTTTATATGGTAAGATTTCAGAGAGACATGCTAGAAGTTTATTAACTTTAAATAATTCTGATTTACAAATAAATTTATTAGAAAGAATTGTAAATGAGAGATTAACAGTTAGACAAACAGAAGAAGAAATAAGTTTACTTTTAAATAAAAATAAATATGATAATGATATTCCTAGTGAAATTCAAAAGTTTTTAGATAATACTAGTGAAGCTAGATTTATGAAACATACCGAAATTAAGGAAGAGGTTGTCGAAGAAAAACCTGTAGTAAATAATATTCTTGACAATTCTACAATTGATAATATTCATTTAAATGAACTTTTAAGAAATGAAGAAGCAAAAGATGAACCTGTTGTAGAGGTTGTTAATAAATTACCAGATGTAGTTAATATTGTTGAAGAAGAGCCAATTAAAGAAGAAAAAGTTAGTATTTATGAAACTTCTATGAGTGATATTAATCCTTTTCAAAATACTTCAACTGTTGTTGAAAGATTACCAATTAATAATATACAAACATCTCTATATGATCAAATGAAAGGCGCTAGTGATGAATTTTTTGTTAAGGAAGAATTTAGTCATGTAGAAGATAAAAAGGAAGAATTTGTACATGAAAATCCTGATTCTTTATTAAGTAGCGATGGTAGTGCAAATATTCCAAAGGTTATTGGAAAGGTTAGAACATTTATTAGTACACTTGATGAACTTAAGGGTTTAATAAGTACTTCAGAGTTAGACTTAGACGGAAAATATCAAATTATAATTGAAATTGAAAAATAAAAAATACTTCATTAATTTGAAGTATTTTTATTTGAAATATTATTATAGTATTCAATAAATTCAAAGTTTGGTTCAGTTCCTTTTATAAAATAACAAGGCATACCATTCTCATCAATTTTTCCACTTAGTGGGTGAATTGTACTTAATGTTACATTATTTGGGGTTTTATACCATTGTTTAGAATTTGTTTGAATATTAGAAATTGTTTTAGCCCATATTTTTTTTGTTATTTTAGAATCTTTATTTTCGACTTTTGAATTATCATCGTTGCCTGTCCATACCATTACTAGATAATCATTGTTATATCCAACTGTCCAATAATCTGTTGCTGTACTTCCACTTTTTACGCTATAATTGGCATCTAATTCGTGTGAAATAGATAATAGTGTGGGAGAAGTGTAATTTACCATTTTATAGTTGTATGTAGATGTTAATAAGTTGTTTAAAATGAAAACATTATTTTTATTTAAAATATACTCGTTTTTATATTTGTATTCATATAATATATTTCCTTTTTCATCTGTTATTTTTTCTATGATATGTGGATTTTCATGTTTTCCTTCATTCGCTAGTGTTATAAATGCGTTACTATAATCTATAATGTTTATTTCAGATGTTCCAAGTGCTGAAGAAGCAATTTCTTTAATAGGTGTTTTAATTTTTAATTTTTTTGCAAAATTTGTTAATAAATCTGTTCCTAAAAACAAATGTGTTTTCATTGCATATATATTGTCAGAATAAGCGATTGCAGCAAGCATTGTTATATTTTCATTTGCATATACATTGTTTGCATTTTTTGGTGAGTATGTTTCATTTCCTAAATTAAATGTTGTTTTTTCACTTAAAAATGTACTCGAGGCAGTAAATCCATTTTCAAGAGCATTATAATATAATAATGGTTTTATTGTTGAGCCTACTTGTCTTTTTGATGATGTAACTCTGTTGAATTGTGATTTTGAGTAATCTTTTCCTCCAACAAGAGCAACTATTTTCCCATTTTTTGGTTCAACAACTATTGAGGCAACTTGTAAAGTGGTATCTTTCATTTCATTATTAATATTTTTTTCTAGTTCTTTTTGTACATTTATATCTAAATTTGTGTATATATTTAATTTTTTTATCTCTGTTAATGATTTTGGAATATTGTCAATTGATTCTAATTCTTTTAATACTGCATCTTTATAATAATAAACACTTGATAGTTCTTCTTTTTTATATATACCATGAAAATTTACTTCTTTGTTATATATTTTATTAATATCTTCTTTTTTTATGTAGTTATTTTTATACATTGAAACAAGAATTTCTTTTTGTCTTTTTTTAGCTGCTTCAAAATTTGTTATTGGGTTATAATAACTTGGATTTCTTGGTATTCCAACAATTAATGTTGCTTCTTCTATGGTTAACTCCTTTGGTTCTTTATTGAAGTAATAATTACTAGCATTTTTAATTCCATAATTTCCAGCACCAAAATCAATTGTATTTAAATATCCTTCTAATATTTCTTCTTTTGTGTAATGTGATTCAAGTTCGATTGTTAAAAAAGCTTCTTCTATTTTTCTTTCCCATGTTTTATCAAATGTTAAATATAAATTTTTAATGTATTGTTGTGATATTGTTGATGCACCTTGTTTTATTTCGCCGCTTTTTAAATTAATAAGCATTGCTTTTATTATTCTTAAGTAATCAAAACCATTATGTTTATAAAAATTTTTATCTTCTATAGAAATTATTGCTTTTTTAATATTATCATTTATTTCATTTAGTTTCACATATTCGGTATTATTTTCAAATATATTGTTTTCATTTATATCATAGTATATAATACTATCATTAGTATTTATATTAGTTTTTGGTGTTAATATAGCATATATATATAATGCACTGATTATTATATATGTTGAAAATATTATTAAGGTTGTTAGTTTAAATAATTTTATTAATTTTTTCATAAATTTGCTCCATTAATTAGTATGTAATATAAATGTATAAAAAATACTTGATTTATTAAAAAAAATAAGTATAATTTTAATGGAAAGAAAAATAATATATAAAAAGTCTAAAGGAGGCTTATTAATGAAATTTAAAACAATTAGTCAAGAAGAGTTAGAAACATTATCATTTGATGATATAGCATATATAATATTAAAAGAAAAGGGTAAGAAAATGAAGATTAATGATATCTTCAAAATTATATGTGATACTTTAAATTTAGGAGATGCTGCTTTTGAAAATCAAATCGGAGATTTCTTTGCATTACTTGCTACAGAAAAGAGATTTATTCAACTTGAAAAAGGATATTGGGATTTAAGAGAAAATCATACTGCTGAAATTAGTATTAAAGAAATAGAAGATGAACTTGAAGATGATGTTGTTATAGATGAAGAAAAAGATATTGAGGAAGATGATGATGACGAAGGTGATTACTATGACAATATCGATGATATGGATGATGATAAAGAAGATGATGATCTTAAAGATTTAGTTATTGTTGATGAAGGATATGATGACGAATCTGAAATGTAGACTTTCTTGCTATAGATAATAGAAAGGAAAAAATATGATAGAAAGATTAGAAATTATATTAGAGAGATATAATCATTTATGTGATGAATTGTTAAAACCTGAGATATATGAAGATTATAAGAAAATGCAAACTGTATCTAAAGAAAAAAATTCTCTTGAAAAAACTGTAGAGGCTTATAAAGAATATAATAGAGTTTTAGATGATATAGAAGCATGTAAGGAAATGTCAAAGGATCCTGATATGAAGGATTTTGCTCAAGAAGAAATTGAAAGTCTTCATACGCAAAGAGATAATTTAGAAAGTAAATTAAAGAGATTATTGTTACCAAAAGATCCTAATGATGAAAAGAATGTTGTTATTGAAATAAGAGGAGCAGCTGGTGGTGATGAGGCTAATATATTTGCTGGAGACTTATTTAGAATGTATACTAAATATGCTGAGAAACAAGGTTGGAAACTTGAAGTTACTAATGAGGTTGAAGGTGAAAGTGGTGGATATGCTCAAGTAGAATTCATGTTAAGTGGTGAAGCAGTTTATTCAAAACTAAAATATGAAAGTGGAGCTCATAGAGTTCAAAGAGTTCCTGCTACAGAATCACAAGGAAGAGTTCATACATCAACTGCAACTGTTCTTGTTATGCCGGAAGCAGAAGAAGTAGAAATTGATATTAAGGATTCTGATATAAGAGTAGATATTACAAGAAGTAGTGGAGCTGGTGGACAATGTGTTAATACTACTGACTCAGCTGTTAGACTTACACACTTACCAACTGGTATTGTTGTTTATTGTCAAGTTGAAAGAAGTCAAATAAAAAATAAAGAAAAAGCAATGCAAATTCTTAAAACAAGACTATATGATTTAAAACAAAGAGAACAAGATGAAAAGCTTGGAAATGAAAGAAGAAGTAAGATTGGTACAGGAGATAGAGCTGAAAAAATCAGAACATATAATTATCCTCAAAATAGATTAACAGATCATAGAATAAATTATACTGTTATGCATTTAGATAGAATCATGGAAGGTGATATTGAAGAGTTAATTGAGTCTTTAATTGCTGAAGATGAAAGAATTCGTTTAGAGGAACATAATGCGTAAAAAAATCATGGAACTTGGTTATACATCAATTGATGCTGATGAATTAATTAAAGTAAGTGAAAATATAGAAAATGATTATAATAAATTAGTAAATAACTACCCAATCCAGTATTTGATTGGGTATGTTAATTTCTATGGAAATAATATAAGTGTTAAAGAGAATGTTTTGATACCAAGATTTGAAACTGAGGATTTAGTTGATAGAACAGTTAAATATGCAAAAAAAATATTTAAAAATGATAAGGTGCATATATTAGATATAGGAACAGGCAGTGGAGCAATAGCAATTACTTTAAATAAAGAACTTAATTCTATTGTTGATGCTGTAGATATTTCAGATGATGCAATAAATTTAGCAAAAGAAAATAATAAATTAAATAATACTTCAGTAAAAGTTATAAAGAGTGATTTATTTGAAAATATAAATGGTAGATATGATATTATTATAAGTAATCCTCCATATATTTCACGTGATGAAAAAATAATGGATAAAGTGTATGATAATGAGCCACATTTAGCATTATTTGCTGATGATAATGGTCTTTATTTTTATAAAAAAATATTAGACGAATGTTCAAATTATTTAAATGATAAATTTATTATTGCTTTTGAGATAGGTATGACTCAAGGTGAAGAAATATCTAATTATGCAAAGAATATATTTAAAAATTCTATTGTTAAAATTGAAAAAGATTTATCTTTAAAAGATAGGTTTATATTTATAATAAATGAATAATTTATATTAAAATCAACCAATATTAAATGAAAGGTTGGTTTTTTTATGAAAAAGTTTATTT
>JAZUBJ010000039.1:0-10417 GCA_045638445.1 Bacilli bacterium
CTAATATATCTTTAAATTCTTGTGATAATTGTCTTTTTTTGGATGCTAGTTGTATCCAGTCTTTTAGTGTAAATTCTTCAAATAATTCTTTTTTATTATTAAATAATTCAATAATAATTGAGGCAGATATTTTTGGAATTACTTGTTTTATATTTTCTTTTGTAACTATAACGTCTTTGAAATATTTAAATAATATTTCTTGTTTGATATCTGATTGTTCACTTAAATAATAAGATAATTCTTTTGTATCTATTTCTTCAAATGATAAAGTTAGTTTGTCTTTATATTGTTTTATGATGCTTTCAAATAAATTTATGTCACGTATATAACTTAGAAAATCTTTTAATTCTTTTCCATCAAATGAATCAATTTTGTTTTTGTATTCTTCTAAAATCATATTAATAAATTCTATATTGTATGTTTGTTGTAAAGTATACCTATCGTTTACATTACCTTGAGTCATATTGTCATAACAGCATCTACTATGATGGTAAAGTGAATTAATAAAATGTATATTTTTTATATCATTCATTTCTTTTTTATATGTTTTATAGAATTCTATATATTCTTCATGAGAAAATCCATGAAATAGATTTTCATGGTTTTGATTTATTACTTTTGTAAATAATTCTTTATCTAAATGATATAAGTCTTTTATATTTTGAAATGTTAGGTAATAAGATAATGATGATGGGGATAACATTGTATAAAGAAATATTGATTCATCATTTTCTTTTATAAATTCAATATGTTCTTTTATAAATGGGATTCTTTTATTTTCCTCAAGATTCCTTATAATGTGATACATTGTTAATGGTGTTTTCTTTTTTAACTTATTTGTTTTTAAATACTCATTCGCATTTTTTTTAGCTTCATTTTCATCTTCTTTTGTTCTACGTAAAGAAAGAGGTATTCCATGTTTAAATATCTCATCTACTAATTTGTTAAAATCATTTTCTGTCATTGTTGGCACAGATATCTCTTCCTTCCCTTTTTATTTTTTAAATTTTAGTATCATTGGTCTATGTGTAGTTTTTTCTTGATTTTGTAATTTAGTTATTACTTTTTCTTTTGATGTGTTATAAATTCTTTCACACCACTCTATTGCTTTTATAAAATGATGTTCTTCTATATATTCATCTTCAAAAACTAATGCGAAAGCAAAAGCTTGATCTATTATTGAAATAGATAATGCTGGATTACATAGTTTATCATCATATTTTCTATGTTTTTCGTTTGTTACTTCTATTAATGCTTTTATAATTTTATCTAATGTATTTTCATCTTTTATTGGCATTGATTTTTTTACAGTGTAATCTATTATTACTTTTTCAAGTATTGTATATAATAAATCATCATTTGGTTCTTCAATTACAATTGTGTCAAATCTTCTTTTTAATGCTGTTTTAGAAAAGTATTCAGTATATTCTTGTTTTGTTGTTGTTCCTATAACTTTTAATGCTTTTCTATCTAATTGTTTTTTTAGCATAGAAGCAAAATCATTATTATTTTTTGATGTTGTTCCTGGACCGTGTACTGTATGTATTTCATTTATTAAAAGTATCACATTATTTTCTTCTACTAGTTTTAATAGTCTACTTACTTTTTCTTCAAATTTCCCTACATATTCACAACCTTGTGCTATCGTTTCTGGGTTTATTTCTAATATAATTTTTCCTTGTAAAAATTTTGGTACTGTACCGGTAGATATTCTATATGCGATTTCATCTGCTATTGCTGTTTTTCCTACTCCTGATTCTCCAACTAATATTGGAGATGTTGTATCTTTAGCAAGGGCTATCATTAATTTCATTACTTCTTCTTCTCTTCCAATAGTTGGACATGAACTATATTTTCTATAATTAAGTACTTCACCAAATTGTTCAAGTTGTTCAATAAGTTTTTGATTTATTGGCTCTCTTTTTATTTGTTTTGGTTTTTCTTCTTTTTGTTTTAAATTTTTATTATTATTTAGATTAATTTTATTTTCTTTTGGAGTATTGTATATTTCTTTATTTCTTTCTTTAAGCACTTTTTTTCTTTCGTTATATATAGATTTTAATCTTTTTACATCATCTTCTTTATATTTATCATATTGAAATTCCATTGCTTCAATTATATTTCTTCCTTCTTTACAAATTAAATCAATATCAAATCCATATGATATATATATATTTAATAATTCATCAATTTTTCCTAAATAGTCATCACTATATATTGCGGTATGTATTACTGTATCTTTATCTGAATCTTGATGATTAACATATAAATTATATTTAAATGCTTCTTTTACTATATTTAAAATAAAAGTTTCTGAGTATCCTGTGTAAAGAGCTGTTTGAATAAAATTGTATTTAAAATCATCTTCAGAATTTGGACTTAGTCCCATTTCTAATAAAGTTCTTATTACTAAAAAACATTTTACTTCATCATATTTTTCATCAACAAATATGTGTAGTAATGATTGATTCGAGTCATCTTTTATATTTATATTTCCAAAGGCATTTAAAAGTTTCTTTTTATTTGATTCTATGTCTTGTGTCATAGTCATTACTAATCTTGATAATGTTTCTTTTTCTAACATAATATACACCCCTTAAATTGGCGTTTATTATAACATATTTTTTATTAAAATAAAAGAACTACTTTTATGTAGTTCTAATATCTTTTTCTTCTTCCTGGTTTTCTCATACCGATTAATTCATATCTGTAATTTCCTGCAGTTATGTCTCCAAGTTTTTCTAATTCTTCTTCGGTTAAAAATTCTCCATTTTCTGCTTTTCTGTGTAGATAATCTATTCTTCTATGAAATGCTAATTTCATGCATTCACTTGCATCCATTTGATATTCTTCATTTCTTCTGCTAGTTTCAAAAAATGAAATAGCACCAACTAGATATGCAGCTTCTCCTTTTAAACCATCTAATGAAATGTTTTTATCTGATACAATATTATATTTTGTTGTATCAAAACCTACTCTTCCTAAATTTAGAAAAGATTCTATGAATTCTGTTGCTCCTAGTGTTCTCATATTATTTACTAGCCATACAAAACTTGATGCATATTTATAATCTAAAATATATAGTTTTTTATAAATTGCGGCTAGATTTTTATCACTTAAATCACCATAATTCACACCTCGTCCTGAATAATAACTTGCTCTATCATTTACTCCACTTGTAATTAACATATGTTTTGCAAGTTCATATGGATGAATATTATTTTTAATATATGATGCTACACCTTTTCCATTTAATTTATATATGTATGACATGAATCTACTTGAAATATTTGATTTTGGACTTTTTCCATTTATTCTATAGTATTCTTCTATTGCTTCACGAATTGTTTTAATTTCTTCTTCTGTCATATCATTTATGTTTTTTTCACTATTTAAAACTTCATTTACTTTTTCTGATATTGTGTCACCAAGCATTTCTTTTATACTTTCTTTAAAGAAATTAGATAAGTAAGTTGATTTTATAAATTTCTTTTGTTCTTTTGTATATTCAATAACAATTGATCTTCCCCAGTCCATTGTTAAAAATCTACTTAATAAGTCTACTGCACAATCATCTATTTCTTCAAATTCTCCACTTGTACTTTTTCCTTTTAAATAATCTATGATATCTATCATTTGTTCACAACTTAGTGAACTAAAATATCTTTTGTAATTATCTTGATAATCCTGATAATCTATATTATTTTCCATTTTACCTCTCCCCTTGTTGCCTTATATATTATCACATTTATCATTTAAATCAAGAATTTATTTGATATAATTATACTAGGTGAAGAGAATGAATGATAATTTAAATAAGAGCACTGATGTTTCTATCGATAGTATGGATACAAATAATATTCAAAGTACAAAGAATAATAATAAGAAAATTTTCATTATTTTTATTATTGTTTTTGTTATTATTGGTATTTTATTGATAGTTTTATTTTTCACAAAATTTAATAAACCAAAGTTATTACCTATTGTCACCCCAAGTGATGATGTTAAAGATGAGTATACTGATAATGATAAATTAGAAATTCCAGATGACAAAAATTTTAAAATTTATTATACAGATGTAAGTTCTATGAAATACATTAATACTGTTTATAACAACGAATACTTTGCTTCATATACAGAATTATATGATAAGAATGGGAAAACACTACTTACTGCTTCTGATAGTTTTAAGAATCTTAATATTTCAAATAATTATTTTTATGATAATAAAAATTTGTATTCTTTGAATGGGAAACTTCTTATAAAAAATATTAATAATAATAATAATAATAATAATATACATATCGATGAAGAATATATAGTTGTGGATAGAAAAATATATTATGATGAAAATGGGAAACTTAAATTTGATGGTTCTAAGTATCATAGTGTTCAGGAATTTGATGGAAAAATTGCAATTGTATATGATGAAAGTATTGATGGTTATACTCTAGTGGACTCAAACAATAAAGTTCTAATTAAAGGTAGCTATGATTATATTTCTAAATTTAATGATGATTTATATAGGTTTCAAAAAAATACTAAATATACAGCAGATTTTTATTTTTATAGTTCTAAATTAAATAAAATGTATGGTCCTGTTGCTTACTATGAAAATTATGATGAGGATAATATGCTGGTTGATATATATAATGGTAATTCTGAAGATAGAAAAGCTTATGTTGAAGATGATAAACTTAGTACATTCATTTTGAATTTAAATGATTTTAGTACTAAAAGTCTTAATAAAATGCATGCTTATGAATTTTCTGACACCGTTTTTAACGGAAAATATTTAGTTAACTCATATTTTGGTTCCGAGGGTTTTAAACGTATATTATATGATGTTAATTTTAATAAAATTAGCGACGTTAAGTATGATGAAATTACAAATGTAAATAATGAATATGCTATCTTAACATTAGGTAGTAAGCAAACAGTTGTAAATAAAGATTTAAAAGAACTATTTAGTTTTGAATATGATGAAACACACTTTTTAGAAGATAGTATTTCCTATGATGATAATTTATTTATTGCTAGTAATGATGATAATTCTTATATGTTCGATAAAAATGGTAAATCGATATATAATTCTCCAACTAAATTATACGTTGATTACTCATATAAAAATTATTATTTTATTGAAGAGTATGGTAATGAATATGACAAGTGTTTATATTTGAATATAAATGAAGACAAGAAAGTTAAAGAAGTGGATTATTCATTTTGTGATAACTCCTTTGATGCAATTAATCAATTTATATTGATGGAAAAAAATAATAAATTTTTATTATATGATGTTTCGCTTAATCCTGTTTCTAATGAAACATATGATTATTTAGAACTTTTTGATAACTATTATTTAGCTATTAATAATGATGAAATTTATGTTATGTCATATACAGGTAATAAATTACTGGAAGATAAATTTGTTGATTACGAACTTATAAATAGAGTTATAAAACATAATGTTATCGATAAAGATGATGCGTTAATTTTAGAAAAAGAAGACGGCTCAAAATTTTATTTTAATTATGAATAATAAAAGAAAGTAACTTGATTGTTACTTTCTTTTTAATATTCTTGATATTATTCCTTTTTTCTTTGGTTGATTTTGAACATATTCTTCTAAATTATTTTCTATTTTTGATAAGTAACACTCTACTTCATTTATTTCATCTATAGAGCATCCACTATAAATTTTTTCTAGCATTTCCACATGTCTTGGATTAGTCATACCTTGATTGTTAAATAAATAGAAATACATTTTATCAAGTGTACCATCATCAATTTCACTATAGTCTATTCTTTTGATGAATTCCATATCATATCTATGATGTTGATTTTGAAGACTTATTTTATCTGTAGCTTTTGATAAATATGCTTTTCTTTTTTTGCTTTCTTCTTCAGTACTTATAAGTTTAACATCTTCAATATGATGTTCACTATTTAGTGATTGTTCATTACTCATTATTTCATATAAATCCATAAATATTTCTTCATTATTTATTTTTAACAATAAATCTAAATCATAGTCTTGATAACCACTATTCATTAAGTTTTTATCTGCTAATAATGATGCAAAGAATAATACAAATTGGTCACTTACTTCATTTAACATGTATAAAACTTGTATATAATTTGGATGATTATTTCCTGTAACTGTTTTATTTCTTCCTAAGTTATATGCATTTAAATAATTTAGATTATGGTCTTGCATTAGATTTGAGATTTCCCAGAAGTTTTCTGATTTATCATTTGTTATAAATCTATACATTGCCATTGCTGTTACTTCACTTTTTGCATATCTTAACGCATCTATTTCTTGTCTATATGTTTTTCTCTTTATAAATTCTGGATTAGTCATTAATTTATAAAGATATTCTGCTGAGGCAGGAGACTCTGCTAATATTTGCATATTTTCTAAATGATATGGATCAGATAGTGATACATCATTTATTGCAAGTCTATTTAATCCATATTCTGGATATGAACCAGTCATTTGTAAACATTCGCTTCCTGAAATTGAAATTAATTCCATATCTTCTCTATGATATTTGCTATTTATAGATAATTTGTTTTTAGCAACTACTGCTAGTGCTTCTGCAACAAGCCAGTCTTTTTCTTTTCCTTCTTCTTCCTTTGGTGTATCTTTTGCACCAAGAATCATTTTTAGATCTTCTTTTCTATATGGACTATTATTAAAATCTTCTTCCCCGATTACCCACAAAGCATATCTTGATGTTTCTGCTTTACTGATTTCTTCTAAATCTTCATAAAAAGATGGCTTTCTCAAAAAATAAATAGAGCAAAATCTGTTAAATAAATGATAATATCCTTTACAGTTTTGTACTTTTGATAATGCTCTTAATCTATTTTTATAATCTGTACAATTTAATAAATTTTCATTTACAATTGTTGTTTTTGGAACAGTTAATTCGTCTGGATTAATATCTAATGTTATTAAATTATTGATTTGTCTGTTATTTAAACTTTCTAACCATCTATCTAAATCTTCTGGTGCAGAGAATGCAGATGATAAATCATATCTTTTTATTTGTTCTATAATACTTTTTAATTCTTGTGTTTTCATTTTACCCCCACAATGACATACTTCTTCCACGTCCGTATGCTTCCATTTTATATTTTCTTATTTGTTCTTTTCTTTCTTTATCTTTTACATCTAGATAAACTTTTAATCTAATTGCTTCATCTTGACTCATAAGCATATCTTCATCTGGTGTTCCATATTTATCAACTGATTTTTTATGTGCACGATAATATTCGTATTTTCTATATCTAATCCATGCTGACTCATGTTCTTTATCAATTTCTGGAATTGGTACATTAGGATCAGCTAAGAAAGTGAAACAATTATATTTATTAAAGAATGCTGACGATATAAATCTATCTCTCCATATATCTGCATATTTTTCTAATCCTTCTTCTATAACCTCTTCATCCATTCCGATAGCTAAAAGTGTATCAACTACTCCTTTTCTAATTCCAAGGTCACATACTGGTGATAGCATTGTAAAATCTCCACCTAATTCTTCATCACATATCCAGTTTTCGCCACCATTTTTTATCCATTCAATTTGCCATCTTACAACTTCTAATTCATAGTTGTGTCTTAATTCTTGGAAAATTGGTGATTTTTTTACAAAATCTAGTATGTCATAATAATTTACATTATCTAAATTACATTGTTTTTTTATCATTTGTGCTAACCATTTATCATTTCTTAAATTTGATTCTAAATTGCACATATGTAATTCTCTTGGTCTTTGAAAACAATTGCTTGTCCATTCACCTGTCTTTGGAAAGAAATCTTGTACTGCTATTTCTAATTCTGCTTCTTTATCTATTTCTTTTGAAGATATTACTTTTTTTGGTTCTTCTTTTAATTCGACACTAGTTAATACTTTTGGTTCTTCTTGTTTTATTTTTTCCTCTTTTTTTATTTCTTTTTCTTGTTCTATTTTTCTTTTTGATTCATTAATTTCTTGATATTTTTTTAAAATATCTGATTTTGTTAATCTAATATACTTTCCAGTTCTATAATCAAATTTTTCGTCAATACTATAATAATGACTTAATGGTTCCACTGGATAAATTGGTTTAACTTTTTCTCCTGTTAATACATCTGTATATGTTTGAAATAAATTGTTCTTTTTACATATTACGTATACTATTTCGTTATTATTTCTAGTTTTTACAACTCTTAAATCATCTAAACTATATGTTTTCATAATTTCCCCCTTGATTTAATGTGTATTATTATATCATTTATTTTAAAAAAATAAATACATTATGATATAATTATTTTAGTATAGGAGTTTTATATGAAGAATAATACAATAACTATGAAAATAAATGACAAAGATGTTACTTTTGATATTTTATATATATTTGAATCTTTGAAAACTAAAAAAAAGTTTGTCATTTATACTGATAATAGAACTGATTTAAATGGTGAATTAAATGTTTATTCTGCTATATATGAAAATGATAATTTAATTAAAATAACTGATGAAAATGATTGGAAAGAAGTTGAAGATTTTTTAGAAATTCATATGAGTGGTGAAGAAAATGAATAATAATGACATTAATAAATCATTTGTTGGTCTTGAATGGTTTATCCCTACACTATCTTCAATATTAGTTTTGTTTTCTGGTGCTGGTCTCATCTACTCTAAAAACTATAAAAGAACAGTTACTTATTCTTTAAAAAAGGATTTAGCTCCACTTGAGATTCTTTCATTTGATATTGATGATAACGTTAGAAAAAATATTGAAGAATTTGATCTTGAAAAAATAGCTGATATGAAATTTGGAAAACAAATACAGCATTTTATTGAAGTAATTCAAGCTAATTTTAAAGAAGAAGACCTTGCTTTTATTTCTCGCAATATAAAAGATTTAAAAGTATGCAACATGAATTTTATGGATTATATAACCTATGGATTAAAATTGCGAGGTTATTACAATTCAACTACAAATGGAGTAAATGTTGAAAGAATTAATTTTGAGGAATATTTATATCATGAGTTATTCCATTGTGCGTCTAGTTATAATGATGAGGAAAAATCATGCGTTGGTTTTGCACATGCTAATCATAAAGAAATAACAGGTCGTGCATTAAATGAAGGATATACTCAATTTTTAACAAATAGATATTTTCCTATAAAGAATCCTGAAAAATATTATCCTTATTTTACTAAAATAAGTGGTATTTTAGAAGAAGTTATTGGTCAAGAATTAATGCAATCTTTATATATTAGAGCTGATTTACGTGGTTTGATTGATGAGATAAGTTATTATTCAATGCCATATGATGCAGAAAAGTTTATTACTAATTTAGACGCTATTAGTACTTATATGTTTTCTTTTAGTCTTGATAAAGAAGCACGGGATTTATTAAATCATGCATTATATGAAGTTAATTCTACTCTTACAGAATTAATTGTTAACAAAGTTGTAGATGAAGTTGAAAGATATGAGGACTTAAATGTTGCTTATATATATGAACAAGCTAAACCTTTAATAAAAAAACTACCAACTAAAGTACCTAAAGTTCATTTCAAATGTGATTTTTGGGATGAAGAAAGAGCATTTAATTGTGTGAAAAAACATATTAGTTATGCTTTAAATAATAGAGTTTATTATCCACAAAAAAATAATCGTTAATTCGATTATTTTTTTAATGTTTTTTTAAAGTTCTTTGTGATGATTTTTTTTCTAATGATGTTAACTCCGATAGTAAATACATTTTTCTAAATAAGTACTTATCTTGTTTACATCTTTCTTCTATTTCTGCTTTTATACTTTCTGGTATTATTTCTTTTGGAATATTAACAATATATCCACAATGTGGACAAAGTTGGTAATATCTATATAGTCTATCATCTGGATTTATAAATATTTTATTTTTATCTACATTAAATGATTCATGACATGGTTCTGTTTCATCCGGTCTTATAAGTCTTGACTCAATCATTGTCTTAATATACTCTTCTTCTAATTCACATGTAATTTCTAAGTAATATGGTAAATCTTTATGTATTTCTACATATACCTCTTGCTTTTCTTCTTCTGAAAATATGGATTTGTTATATTCATGTTTCGGTGTTTTAACTATTGTATCTATAAAGTTATTCTTTTCTACACCTATATCATTTTTACTTCTTGATGGTTTGTTTTCTTGTAATGGTAAACTTACACTATCACAGTCATGTAAATCTAAATGTCTACCACTTGTATATATTTTTCCATTGTTTTTATATCTTGATAATCTAAAATATTCATCAAGTACTTTTAATTTATTTTCTTTGTTATCTAAATCACCTGATTGTTCATCTATATATTTTCCTATTTTATGTAGAATGTTATTTATATCTAATCTTTCTTTTAAATA
>JAZUBJ010000040.1:0-8319 GCA_045638445.1 Bacilli bacterium
GCTTGTGTTACATTTTCTTCTTTTCTATCCGGCAATAATTTGCATAAATATAATCTTGATTTTCTTTCTGCTAATGTTACAAAACAATATTTACTTTTCCTTTGATGAGCTATTCTTCCAGATTCTACTGTATCTGCTTCCCAATGACCAAAAGTTGTTCTTTTATAAACTTCTTTAGGACGTTTTTTTATTGTTTTTCCTATATTGAATTTTCCTCTTGTTTCGGCAGGTCTTTTAAATTTTCCTTTTCTTCTAAGTTTAGTTTTATCTCCTTGTATTATATATCCATTTGAAATCCATCTATAAATTGTACTCACACTTGGAATATTTTCTGGGCGTTTTTTTATATAATTCGTAATTTGTTCTGGACTCCAATTCATTTCAATTTTATTTTCTATATATTTTTTGACTTCGACATTAATAATTGTAGGTCTGTGACAATTTTTTCTTCTTTCTTTATATTTCTTATTAGCCACAATTGGAGAATATTTTGTGACTGAATAATTTATAGATGTTTTATAAGAGTTTCTTTTTAACTCTCTTGAAATGGTAGATGGATTTCTATTTAAAAGTCTAGCCATTTCTCTTATTGATAACTTCATTTCTTTAAATTTTGTTATACAAGCACGTTCTTCTATGGTAAGATGATTATAGTTCATATTATTTACTCCTTAATGTTTGATTAGACACCAACATTATATCATGAGTAAATTTATGAACTTTTTATTTTGAATTATTTAAGTGTTGCACTTGTTATTATAATTTATCATACAAAAACATATAAACTACAAAGAATTTATATGTTCTAACATTTTATCTACTTTTTCATTTTTATCTTTCGAAGTCTCTTTAATATTAGTATATTTTTTTCTTAAAAAATCAATATATTTAATATACATACTCAAATCAACATGATTAACACCAAGTAATAATTCTTTCTCACTATATTCTCTATTTCCAGGAACAAATACAATCAAATTATAATATTTATTCATATCATAAACTATTAATTCACTATCTACTTTATAATTTAATTCATTCATTTTTTCTCTTAAAATATTATGATAATTATTAGAAATAGTAATTATCTTTTTAAATCTAAGAGAAGTTTTATTTAAAATCTCAAGCATAGTATGAGTACCCATACCAGCAAGAACTAACGTATCAGCTTCCCCCTCATTAATATTATCAAGTCCATCTGACACCCTTAAATCAATATATTTATTTCTTCCCAAATCATGTCTTGCTCTATCAATAACATTTAGACTTCTATCACTTGCAATAGATTTTTGACCCCTACTAGCAAGCATAAGACCAAGTTTTGCTTGATCACACCCTACATCTACAACTTTATCTTCTTCACTAATAAATGAATATAAAGCTTCAATTCTATTCAATTAAGAAATCCTTTAATTTCTTAGCTCTAGATGGGTGTCTTAATTTTCTAAGAGCTTTAGCTTCAATTTGTCTAATTCTTTCTCTAGTAACTTTAAATTGTTTACCAACTTCTTCTAAAGTATGACTAGAACCATCAAATAAACCAAATCTTAATTCTAATACTTCTTTTTCTCTTACAGTTAATGTATTTAAAACATCTCTTAACTCATCCTTTAATATTTCATAAGTAGCAAATTCTTCAGGAGACATTGTTCTCTCATCAGCAAGGAAATCTCCTAAATGAGAATCATCTTCTTCACCAATTGGAGTTTCTAAAGAAACAGGATCTTGACTAATTTTTCTAATCTCAGCGATTTTTTCTACTGAAAGACCCATTTTCTTAGAAAGTTCTTGATCAGTTGGTTCTCTATTAAGTTCTAAAGTCATTTGACGTTCAATTCTTGCCATTTTGTTAATTGTTTCAACCATATGAACTGGAACTCTTATTGTTCTTGCTTGATCAGCTAATGCACGAGTAATAGCTTGTCTAATCCACCAAGTCGCATATGTAGAAAATTTGTATCCTTTATCATAATCAAATTTTTCAACAGCCTTCATAAGACCAATATTCCCTTCTTGAATTAAATCTAAGAATAAAAGTCCACGACCAACATATCTCTTAGCAATTGAAACAACTAAACGAAGGTTAGATTCAGCAAGAATATTTTTAGCATGTTCATCTCCCTCAGCAACTCTTCTTGATAACTCTTGTTCTTCATCTAATGTAAGAAGACTAATTTTACCAATTTCTTTAAGATACATTCTAACATTATCATTAACACTCATATCCTTACTTTCATCAGGTACATCATCAATGATAATTTCATCTCTTAAACTAGCTTCTCCACCTTCTTCTTCATCTTCTGCTCTAACTTCAATTTGATTATCAGTTAAAACATTATATAACTCATCAAGTGCATTGCTATCTAAATCTAAATCAAGAGTTTTCTTAGCAAGTTGTTCATAAGTTAAATATCCTTGTTCCTTTCCTAAAGCAACTAATTCTTTGATTCTTTCATCAAATGTCTTAATATTGTTTACCATTTTAACACTTCCTTATTAATATTTTCTATTTTTTTAGCTATTTCTATTTTTTTATTTATATCTAAAGTCTCTTTCATTTCCTGCTTAAGACTTGATATTCTTTGTTTAACACTATATTCCTTTATAGTATTTATGTAAGACTCTAACTCGTCTTTACTATACTCATCATTATTCGGATATTTCATAATTTCTTTTAATGTTACATTAATATCATCAAATTCACTTATATAATCTATAAAATCACTATATTCAAAATAACCATAATCATTTCTAAACTCTATTATCTTATAAGCAAGTTTTGACATATTATCATTAATTAAATATCCTAGTGAACTTTCAAATTCATTAATAACTTCATCATAATGAAGCATCAAATATAAAATCCTAATTTCACTTATATCATATTTATTATATCTTTTATTCTTAACTTCTGATTTAACTTCTACTTTTTTTTGTACTCTATCTTTAAGCTTACCTTTTATAACAGAATCTGATATACCAAATTCACGAGAAATTTCATTTATTTTAAGTTCTCTTAATATATCATCATCAATATTATTTAATGATTCAATTGCTTGATTAATATACTTACTAATCTCAACAGAATCACTCATATTTCTATTACGTCTTAAATATTTTAATTTAAAATCAATAAATGAAATTCTATTTTTATATGCTAAATCAAAAGCATCTCTTCCCTTATTAACAATATATTCATCACTATCTTTATAGTCATCAAATACTATTACAGATACATCAATATTATTTTTAATAAGTTCGTCTCCGATACTCACTGTAGCACTCTTACCTGCATTATCTTGATCAAGATTTAATACAACCCTACATTTATAACTCTTTATTTTTTCTAAATGTTCTTTAGTAAAAGCAGTACCCATCAAAGCTACAACGTTTTTATAACCTATTGAAGACATCCTTATAGTATCCATAAACCCTTCAGTAATAATTATCTCTCTAGATTTTTTTATTTCTTGAAGTGAATTATTAATATTATAAAGAACATTACTTTTTTTAAATATAATAGTTTCTTTAGTATTTAAATATTTAGGTTGAGTATTATCATTTAAATCATCTCTTAAATATTTTCTACCAGAAAAAGCTATTACATTTCTATCTTCATCAATAACTGGAAATATAATTCTATTTTGAAATGTATCATAAATATTTCCACTTATTTCTTTAGATATATCAACATTAAATAAAGATACTTCATCATACTTTTTTAAAAGCATACTAGATAACTTATTACCTGTTGAAAGACCTATATTAAATTCATTAATTAATTCTTTAGTAAGTCCTCTATCAGTTAAATATTTATATGCTTCAGTTCCAACACTAGATATTAAATTATTTTTATAATACTTTAATGCAGTATCATTAATATCATAATATTTATCATAAGCACTTTGTTTTTTAGGAGTATCAAGAGTAATATTAATACCTGCATTTTCAGCAAGAATTTTTATAGCTTCTTGAAAAGATATATTATTATACTTTTGAACAAAAGTAATTACATTTCCACTCTCTCCACAACTAAAACATTTATAAATTTGTTTATCACCATTAACACTAAACGAAGGTGAATGATCATTGTGAAAAGGACATAATGCTTTATTTTTTTCATTTAAATTAATATATCCTCCAATGACATCTACAATATCATTCTTAGACTTAATTTCATTAATTAATTCTTGACTTATAAATGCCATTTTACTGCCTCCATTTATTTATATACGATAAAAAAAACAAAAACACTACTTTTTTTTAAATAAAATTAGAATTTTTTACATTTTTTATTATTTTAATATCCTTTGATATCTCTTTCTTAAACCAAGTTCCATAATTTCATCCATATGATCATATAAATGTGCAAATTCCATTTCATAACTTCTACCTTTATCTTGAACTATGTAAGTAAATCCATAATCCATGAAAAATGGTCTTAAAATTCTATCTTGCCATCTCTCAGCTCTATATGCTATTATTCTAGAACCACATACAGATACTTGCATCCATCCAAGTTTTTCAACAGCAAATGATTCATCATAATCTCCACTTCTTACACCATATAAACTCAAATAATCACTATATATTTTTTGAATACGATTGTACGAATCAATATCAAATTCTTCAAGTCCAGCCATAAATGTTTTAACTAATGAACTATGATCTTGTCTTCTTGGGGAACCACTCATATAAGCATCTGTTGTTTCATTATATTGGCTAATTAATAAACCATTAGGTAAAACCCATCCTCTAAAATTTCCATTAGCTTGTTTTGTAGTGATATCAGATAAAAATTTACCAATGATACTCTTAATTCTTTCTTCTTTTTCACGTTCACGTCTTTCTCTTTCAAGTCTCTCTCTTTCAATTCTCTCACGTTCACGTTTTTCTCTTTCAAGTCTTTCATTCTCTTCTCTTTGCTTCTTTTCTTCTTCTGTTTCAACTTTAGTTTGACTACCAACAGAATTAGATTTAATTTTACTACCAGAACCAAGTAATTCTTTCGTTAAAAATAAAAGATCTTGATATGATAAATTAATTCCCAAATTTCTTGCATTAACAACAAATTCATTTAATGCTTTATACTGACTATCACTTAATAAACTTAAATGTAATCTTAATTCTCTTAATTTATCATCAGATAAAGTTAATTTAATAGTATCTCTAGAAATCTTTCCATAAGATTTATAATAACTATTATCAATTTTATAATCATAAATTTTTTCATCTTTATAAATATAAATATTCTCATCCTTATAATTATTATATAAAAATTCTTTTTTCACTTATTTAGCCCCCTAAACAAGTGAATATTATACCATATTTATAGCAAAAAGTCAATTTTAGAATACATATAACACATCACAAAAAATGCAATTACAAATAAAAAGTAGACAACTAAATGTCTACTTAATTATATTTAACATTTATCTAGAATTACGCCAAAGAACAACTCCTGAACCGCCACTTGCACCAGAAGCATTATCACAGTGTGACGTTGAACTTGAACCACAGTAGCCGCCTCCGCCGCCACCTCCGGCTCCAGAATTAGCTGCACCAGATGATCCTTTACCTGTACCACAACATTTCCATCCACTACCGTTGTTACAGTAATCACATCCACTGCCACCTTTTCCTCCACCATCAAGTCCACCAGCAAATCCAGAATCATGACCACCACCAGTACCAATAGAATCTCCTCCACCTCCAGAGCCACCTCCAGCACCATACATTGTACCAGACGTACCATGGAATTCATAGGTACCATCTCTACCTGTTTGTCTACTACCACCTTTACCACCATTAGCACCAGCAGTAGCATTTATACTAGCAGCACCTCTATTATCAGTATGCGAATACGCTGAGCCACCTGCACCTGTACAAGAAGACCAACCTCCAGAATAAGATGGCTTACAACCATCGCCTCCTTTATTAGCACCAAAATAAACAGTAGAACCAAGTTTCCAATAAGTATTACTTGCAGCAGCACCAATATCTATTGTATAACCTGTACCAATAGCAGCAGGGAATTTAGAAACAGTTGTTAAAGAACCACCGCCTCCTCCTGAACCACCACGACTTGATTGAGCGACATAACTAGCACCAGAACCACCTTTACCACCACCACCAACTAAAAATATGTCAATAGTATCAGCACTTCCAGTATCAAATATAGTTAAAGTACCATCCGAAGTTAATTTTACTTTCCAATTTCCAGTGTATGTGTAATCAGAACCAGTAAATGTTGTATTAGTTCCATGTGCAATTTCAGCATTACTTCCATCATCTTTGTATACATAAAATGTTCCAGTTTCATATTTAAATGAAGGAAGACCTTCAGATTTTTTCCATGTTGCATAAAACTTCTTAGAAGCTGATGCACTCACTGATGGAGAAAATGCATATGAACCACCAACATCATATGTTGTTCCAGTCGCAGAACCTTCTGCCCATTTATCAAATTTATAACCAGAACGTGTAAATCCGTTACTTGCTAAGCTAAATGTGTTTGCACTAACATTAGCTCCATTATTTGAAGTTCCATCTCCATATCCAGAATTATAATATTGTGTTTTTTGTGTAGCAGATGTAGTACCTGTTCCTCCATTAGCATCATATGTTAAGGACGTTGTTCTACTATAAACACTTCTTGTATATGGCCATGTATTATAAGCAACTTTTTGTGATGTATTAGCAGTATTCGCTGCAAGTGTTACACTTGAATTAGCAACACTTGAACCACATCTAAATCCTGCAAATGTCCAACCAGTTATATCAGTTTTATTAGGAATACTTACATTAGTTAAATAATCATTTGATGTGCTATATGGATTCCAATATTGAACAGGATTTGAATATGCTTGAATTGGAGCAATTCCTCCATTAAAATGCATATTTCTTGTTCCAATTGCATATAATTTCAAATCAGAAGATAAATTATAAGTAAATGATTTCTTATTTGTATAATTTATAACAAATTGATTACTAGCATTAGGCTTAGCAGCTTCTGTAGTACTCCATCCATAAAACTTCCAACCATAATTTCCATGTTTTGTTGTATTTAGAGTTGCTTGTTCATCTTGATAACTATATGGGAATGGTGCATCAAGTTCAGCAAAATCAGTTAAAACACAAGTTTCATTATATTTACAACTTGATGTTCCAATTGAAGTAACTCCTCCAGTTGAACCTGCATTACCTAAATAATATGTAATTGTATAACTATTTCCATCCCATTGAGCTAGGAACCATTTAGTTGATGATGCATCTACAGAAGGTTTAAAATCATATTTAGAACCTGCAGCATATGTTTTTCCATCATCTTCACCTTTCCAATTAACAAATTTATATCCAGGATTTTCAAACGCATTATATGATAAAGTAAATTCATAACTATTTACTCTAGCACCATTATTTTCAGATCCTTTTCCATAACCAGAATTATAATATTGGAAATTTGTATTACCAGTAGTAGTACCAGTTCCACCATTTCCTTTAAATGCAATAGAAATTGTTCTTCTATAAACACTTCTAGTATATGGCCATGTATTATAAGCTATATTATATTTAGTTCCAGCTAAACTACTTGCTAAAGTAACTTCACTATCAGCTATACTACTACCACACTTGTAACCAATAAAATCCCATCCTGAAATATCTACTTTATTAGGAATAGCAACAGTAGTTAAATAAGTAGAAGCAGTACCATATGGATTCCAATATTGTACTGGTTCTGCATAAGATTTTACTGGTGCAACACCACCATTAAAATGCATATTTCTTTTACCTATAGCATATAAATTTAAGTTATTATCCATATTATAAACAAATGACTTATTATTTGTATAATCTATATTAAACTGATTACTTGCATTAGGAGTTGCATCCATATCAGTTGTCCATCCAGCAAAACTCCATCCATAATTATCATGTTTTGTAGTATTTAGAGTTGCTTGTTCATCTTGATAACTATATGGGAATGGCGTACTAAATGTACTAAAATCAGTTAAAACACATGTTTCATTATATTTACAACTTGATGTAGCAACAGCAGCAACGCCAACAGTTGAACTTGCATTACCTATATGATATGTAATTATATATGTCTTTGGTTCATACTTAGCATATAGTGTTATATCATGATAATCTGAGTTAACTTCTTCTTTATCAAGCACTTCTCCACCATCAGTTAAACTCCAACCACTAAATGTATATCCTGTTTTAGTTGGTGTACAATATGTTGATTCTTTATACTTCTTATTATATTTTATTCTTCCTTTATCACATCCAGTACCACCTTTATTATTATAAGTT
>JAZUBJ010000041.1:0-9668 GCA_045638445.1 Bacilli bacterium
TTTTATATCTTCTTTTGTTATTTCTTTTTCGTATTCTGCAGTTAATAGAGTTTTTATAGTTTCAATATCGTATGAAAGAATTACCTCATATTTCATGCTTCCGTCTTTTGAAATTTCCATTGTGTTTTCATTTTTAATTGTACATCCAGTAAAAGTTAATATAGTTATAATTATTAATAATAATTTAAATATTTTTTTCATGTCCTTTACCTCGAGGTTATTATAGCACTTTTGTTTGTATAAATATATATATTTTTTTAAAATTATGATAAAATTATTTTATATACATAGGGAGTTAAATTATGAATAATAATGAAAACAATCAAAATTCTAATAATGAAGATTTTAATTTTAGAAAAGAATTTGAAAATCAAAGAAAAGAACTTGCTAATATGCAAAGAATGACACAGTCTTATCATACTGTAACTTTACCCGAAAATGCTGGTGAATCTTATAAAAGAAAGAATTTTACTTTTAAATTTAGATATCTTTTTATTGTTATTTTATTAGTTGTAGTGGGTATTTATTTTTATAATTATTATACAGTTAATAAAGAACATTTATATGGTGGTAGTGCTAATATAGAATCTTTGTATGATAAAAATAATTTAATAAAAATTATAGATAATAAACTTTATGGTTATATTGATTATAGTGGTAAGGAAGTTATTCCTGCTAAATATACTTCCGCTACAGATTTTTATAATGGATATGCATTAGTATCAGATGGTCAAAAGAGTTCAATTATAAATGTTGAAGGGAAATATTTATTTGCTGTTAAAGATGAGGAAAATAGTTCATATAATATTGATTATGATTATTGGATTATTGATAATACTTTATATTCAGGTCAAATGTTAAAATATCAAAATGATGTTAAATTACTTCCTAATACAGAAAAATATTTTTATTATCATGGTTCTGACATTGATAGAACTTTTATTATAAATCATTTAGGTAAAAGTGTTTATGAGCTAGGTGGTAAAAATTACACTTTTGATGTTAAGAGTGGTTCTCATACAAAGGATTTAATATTTATAAGTGGTAATAATAAGTATTTAATTATTAATCCTGATAATGGTAAAGTGATATATGAAAGTAATGAAAAGATTACTTTATTAGATGATGGTGTGTATAAAAAAGATAGATTATATTTTATATATGATGATGAGACATTTTATCCATTTGATGCTAGTAATGTTAGTCTAGTTGATAGAGAAAAGAAAATAATTAAAGTTGAAAATGGGGAAAAAATTACATATTATGATGTAGTTAATAATTCTGAATTAGAATCATATAAAGAAGATAATAATATCGTTGCTTCACAATTTAATTATGATGTTATTACTTGTGGTAAAGAAGAGAATATTAAATATGGGCTTAATAAGTCTGGTCAAGTTATGTTGGAATGTAAATATGATAGTATTGAATTTTTAAATGAAGGTCTTCATGAGTATATAAGAAATAAAAATGGGCAAGAATATGTTTTTGCACAAAACGTAGAATTAAGTTCAATATATAATTTAAGATTTAAATATAATATTTTAGAAGAAGACTATGTTTATAAGTCATACTTAAATGGTTCTGCTTTTGTTGCATATTCTCCAAATGAAGATAATGAAGAAACTCATATAATAGTGTTTAATTTAATTTCTTCTCAAAAGAAAAAATATGCAAAAAATGATTATCGTTTTCATACTAGTGGAAATAATTATTATGTTTTATATAATAAGAGGGATAATAAACTTGAATACTATAATTATGATATGAAACATATATATGCAATTAAATATGATGATAGGATGCAATAGAAGTATTTATGAAAATTTGTGGTAAATGTGGACAAAAAGTACAAAACAATTTAACTAAGTGTAATCATTGTGGTTTTATATTCAAACATGATAATAATAAAAAAACTATTGAAACAGGCAAAAAAGCGGTTAAAGGAGTTATTAAAACTAGATCTGTAGTAATTCAAACTATATTTTTTCCTGTTATTGCGTTAGTAGCATATATTTCTGTTTATATGTCAATTACATATGGTATTGAATTTTTTAAGAATATTAATAAAAACAAAGAAGTAACTGCTGATTTTATAGAGATAGTTGAATGCGATGATGAATTTGAAGATAGTATTATTTGTGATGCTATGTATAAATATATCGTAAACGATGAAGAGTATATTATTTATGATGAAGGTGTATCTAAAGATAGTATAGAAGAAAAGGTAATTGTTTATTATAATGAGAATTCTCCTCATAGTGGATCTTTATTATCAAAGAAAGATATAGTTATAATATTTTTGATAGCTTTAGTGGTTGCAATTATTTTTGTTAGATTATTTTTTAATGGAGTTAGAAGATTATTAAAATTAAATGATATAGTAGAGAAAAATAAGTAGATAATATTACTTATTTTTTTATGGTTAACTTGTAGTGGTTATTTATATATGTTAAAATAAATTTAATGAATTTAAAAACAAATGTTTGTTTATAATATAAATATATGAGGTGAGTTTTATGTTTGAATTAAATTCAAAGTTTTTGCCAAGTGGAGATCAACCGGAAGCTATTAAAAATTTAGTAGATGGTGTTAAGTCTGGAAAGAAAAATCAAGTATTACTTGGTGCTACTGGTACTGGTAAAACTTTTACAATTGCTAATGTTATTAAAGAAGTTAATAAGCCAACATTAATACTTGCTCATAATAAAACATTGGCAGGACAATTATATGCTGAATTTAAAGAGTTATTTCCAAACAATAAAGTTGAATATTTTGTTTCATATTATGATTATTATCAACCAGAAGCATATGTTCCTAGTAAAGATTTATATATTGAAAAAGATTCTAGTATTAATGATGAAATAGATGAATTAAGACATGCTGCGACTGCTGCTATTATTGATAGACGTGATACTATTATTGTATCTAGTGTTTCTTGTATATATAGTATCGGTGAAAAAGAAGAGTATATAAATAAAATGTTAAATTTATATGTTGGTCAAAAAATAGATAGAGATGCAATTTTAGAAAAACTTGTAAGTATGCAATATGAAAGAAATAGTGTTGATTTTAAAAGAGGTACTTTTAGGGCACGTGGTGATGTTATTGAATTAATTCCTATTGGTGAGAAGAAAAGTGGAATAAGAGTTGAGATGTTTGATGATGAAGTTGAAAAGATTTCATTATTTGATCCATTGACTGGCAAGAATATAAATAGTGTTAGAACAATTGCTATATTTCCTGCATCATTATTTGTTACAAGTGATGAGAAGATGATTGAAGCTTGTAATCGTATTGAAAAAGAACTTGGTGTACAATTAGAAAAGTTTAAGGCTGAGGGTAAATTTCTTGAAGAACAAAGATTACGTGAAAGAACTATGTATGATTTAGAAATGTTAAGAGAAACTGGATTTTGTCATGGAATAGAGAATTATAGTAGACATATGTCTTTAAGAGAAGAGGGGCAAACTCCTACTACATTAATTGATTTCTTTCCTGATGATTTTTTACTTGTTATCGATGAGAGTCATGCTACACTTCCTCAAGTAAGAGGAATGTATAATGGAGATCATATGAGAAAGAGTACTCTTGTTGAATATGGTTTTCGTCTTCCAAGTGCTATGGATAATAGACCTTTAAAATTTGATGAATTTACTGATAAATTAAATCAGACTATATATGTTTCTGCTACACCTGGTGAGTATGAGCTTGGTTTAGTAGATGGAGAAGTTGTTGAACAAATAATTAGACCTACAGGACTTTTAGATCCTATTATTGAAGTACGTGAAACTAAAAATCAAATTGATAATATAATTGAAGAAATTAATAAGAGAATTGAGCGAAACGAAAGAGTTTTAATTACTACACTTACTATTCGTATGAGTGAAGAGTTAACTGCTTATTTAAAAGAGCTTGGTATTAAAGTAACATATTTGCATAATGAAATTAAAACACTAGAGAGACTTAATATAATTCGAAATCTAAGACTTGGTAAAATTGATGTTATAGTTGGTATTAATTTATTAAGAGAAGGTCTTGATATTCCGGAAGTATCTCTTATTTGTATAATGGATGCTGATAAACAAGGTTTCTTAAGAAGTGATAGAAGCTTGATTCAAACAATTGGACGTGCTGCAAGAAATGAAAATGGTAAAGTTATAATGTATGCTGATTATATAAGTGATGCTATGGAAAAAGCAATCAACGAAACTAATAGAAGAAGAAGCATTCAAGAAAAATATAATTTAGAACATGGTATAACTCCTAGAACAGTTGTTAAAGACATTAAAGAAGCTATTAGTAATGAAATTGAGGAAACTAAAGTAGAGAAGAAACAATATTCTAAAGCTGAAATGAAAGATATGATTTCTAGACTTGAAAGTGAAATGAGAGAAGCTGCAAGTAAACTTGATTTTGAAAGAGCAACTGAACTTAGAGATATTATTTTTGAACTTAAAGATATTAAATAATTTGTTTAATATCTTTTTATGTGATAAAATTTAATATAGAGTAGTATAAAAAAATATATTTATTTTTTATTAATAGGAATGGTGAGTTTATGGGAATTATTTCATATATAAAAAAGAAAAGAAGACAAAATAAAATAAAATGGACATGTATATATATAGGATTATCTTTACTTTTTATTAGTTGTATAGTTGTGCCTGTATGTTATATAGTTTCTTTAAATATTGGTGAAAACGATACTCCTGAATCTTTTGGAAAAAAACAATGTGGATTATTTTCATACAACTTAATTTTGAATTCTGATTATTGTGTGTGCGATAATAATGATGTTTATGATGTAAATACTAAAGAATTTATGTTTAATAAAAATAATGCACTTAGTAATATCATTAGTTCATATGCTGAGGGGAATTTAGATAAATTTAATTTAGATTATGAAAATGGTGAAAAGTTTTTAACTATTGTTACTCGTGATGATTGTGATGTTTGTGTTAAACAAATTGTTGCTTTAAAAAATTCATTAGCTAATAAAAAGGTTAATTTACATTATATAAATGTTGATAAGTTGTTAAAGAATGATGAATATAAAATTAATAGTATTGTTGATAATAAAATAAATAATAGTGATATATATTTTGTTGTTATTGATGATAAACAAGTTATTTATAAAACTTGTAAATATTTAAATGAAGAAGAAATAGATAAATTATTAAATGAATATGATTTAATTAAAAATAAGTAAGGAGTTTTTATGAAAAAGTGTATTCGTTGTGAAAATAAAGTTAATAAAGAAAATACTTTATGTGATAAATGTAATGAACTTGAAAAAAATCAAAAAGATGATAAAAAAATAATAGTTACAATTGGTATTATTTTACTTGTACTTGTTATAATTAGTTTAGTTTTTATTGCTGTAATAGGTGTAAGTGATAATAAAGTAGAAAATGCTTTTAATGAGTGTAAAACTAAATGTGAACCAAATGATTATTCTTATAATGAAGATGATAATTCATGTGAATGTATTAAACAAGAGGAAGTAGTAAAAAACGAATGTAGTTTACTATGTGAAAGTGATAATTTTTATATTAATAGTGATTCAGATTGTGTATGTGATGGTGGAGAGAAAGTATTTTCTAATGGTCGTTTAGTTTATTCAAATAGTTTAGATTATGAATATGAAGATAATTTTTATTTGTGGAAAGAAGATATTTATTCTGGTGAGACTATTGTAACAGTTG
This sequence comes from Bacilli bacterium, assembly GCA_045638445.1. Lineage (GTDB taxonomy): Bacteria > Bacillota_I > Bacilli_A > RF39 > UBA660 > CAG-1000. The sequence goes on from JAZUBJ010000041.1 coordinate 5,709, forward strand.
TTGCTAATTCTAGTTGTATGCATTGTATAAGATTTCAACCTGTGATTCACAATTTATATAATAAATATCATTTTAGATTACATTTACTTCATACTGATAAATTATCAAGGGGTGAATATGATGAATTATTTTCTTATGAATATGAAAATTATGGTGGCACACCTTTTACATTTATTATTAGAGATGGAGTAGTAATAGATGAATTGAGTGGATTTAATACTAGAGAAAATGTAGAAGAGTTTTTAAGAAGAAATAATGTTATAAAATAAGGAGTGTTAATTATGTATAACGTAAAAAAATGTCCAAAATGTGGTGGTAATAATCCTTCTAATAATAATACATGTAATCATTGTGGTTATTCATTTAGTGGAAGAGGTGGAGGAGTTTTTACATCTAAAACTAATCATAGTTTTACTACTCATACTAGTAAAGGTGGTGTTCATGTTTATAGAACAACTAATTATGGTAATCAAAGTAATAAGCCAAATAATGGTATTGGTAGAGTAGTTTTATTTATTATTATTGGTTTTTTTATTTTGAGTTTTATTGTTCCGATATTAATTGTTATTGTTGCATTATTTTATGATTATTCAAATAGAGATGAATATCAAGATTTTGAAGATGAAATAATAGTTTATACTTGTGATGAGTTGTGTAATGGAAATCATGTACAAAAAAATGGTAAGTGTGTATGCGATGATGGAAATATTTATTATGAAATTACTGGAGAAGTATATCATAATGCAACTGGTACAGCTAAAGATGATTATGAGAGATGTAATGTATTTTGTGCTTCTGGTGTAAAGGATTACGATTCATTTGATTGTAAATGTATGGATGGAACTAATATAGATAAATATGGGAACTATTTTTATGATTTAGGTAGTGATACTGATGATATTATAGAAAATTGGGAAATTTCTCATTCTGTTTATAATAGTCCGGTTATAACAGTTTTTTGTGATTCTACATTTTATGATAGATGTGATGAATACAAGGGTATAGTTAATGCTGTTAGTAGTAATAATAATTTAAACATTTATTATTTTGATTTAGGTACTATTCCAGTTAGTAGTAGACATAGTCTATTATTTGGTAAAGTAGCTACTGGTTATACTTATAATGATCCATATACATTTGTTATGAAAAATCATAGTATGGTTAAATCTATAAATGGACATATGGAAGTGGAAGCATTAGAGAGTTTTCTAAAATCGGCAGGTGTTTTATAAAAGCTAGTAGTAAACTAGCTTTTTTTGTGCTATAATATGGCTCGGGAGTGATTAGTATGAAAACACCAAATATGATAGATGCAAAAAGAAGAAATAAAGATAAAGTTAATTATGTAAATTATAATGTTGATTTACATTTTGGAGATGGAAAGACATTTTTTGTTAGAACATATGGATGTCAAATGAATGAACATGATTCTGAAAAAATTAGAGGAATGTTAAAAAGTTGTGGATTTAGTGAAGCTGAATCTTATGAAAATGCAGATGTTGTTATTTTAAATACTTGTGCAATTCGTGAAAATGCTCATGATAAAGTATTTGGTTTTTTGGGTGTTTTAAAACATATAAAAGATACTACAAATAAAGATTTAATTATTGGTCTTTGTGGATGTATGAGTCAAGAAGAAGTTGTAGTAGATCAAATATTAAACAAATATAAATATGTTGATTTTGTATGTGGAACTCATAATTTAGATAATATTTTAAATATTATAAAGAATAAAATAGATACAAATAAAAGACAAATAGAAGTGCTTAGTTATTCAGGTGATGTGGTTGAGGGTGTACCTGTAAAACGCGATAGTAAATATAGTGCATGGGTTGATATTATTTATGGATGTGATAAGTTTTGTACTTATTGTATAGTTCCATATACTCGTGGTGGTCAAAGAAGTAGAAAGAAAGAAGCTATATTAGATGAAGTTAAAAAACTTTATGAAGATGGGTATTTAGAAGTAACTCTTCTTGGTCAAAATGTTAATGCATATGGAAAAGATTTATATGATGATTATGATCTTGCTGATTTATTAAGAGATGTTAGTGAGATTGGAATACCAAGAGTTAGATTTGTTACAAGTCATCCGTGGGATTTCACTGAAAGAATGGTTGATGTTATTGCTGAGCATGAAAATATAATGCCATATATTCATTTACCACTTCAATCTGGAAGTAATAAAATATTAAAAGCTATGAATAGACGCTATACTAAAGAAGATTATTTAAGACTTTATGATAGTATTCGTACTAAGGTTAAAAATGCTAGTGTTACTACTGATATAATAGTTGGTTTTCCTGGTGAAACAGAAGAAGATTTTCAAGATACACTTGACGTTGTAAATTATTGTAAATATGACGGAGCATTTACATTTGCTTTTAGTAAAAGGGAAAATACACCTGCTGCTTTAATGAAAGAAACTGTAACAGAAGAAGAAAAATTAGATAGACTTCATAGATTAAATGAGGTTGTTAATAAATATAGTAATGAAGCTAATCAAAAATTAAAAGGTAAAATTCTTAAATGTTTAGTAACAAGTTTAAGTGAAAAAGATAAAACTAAAGTATGTGGTTATACAGAAAATATGAAACTTGTTAATATTGAAGGACCAGAAAGTTTAATTGGAAAAATTGTTGATGTTGAAATAACTGAAACAAAGAGCTTTTCTTTAGATGGTAAATACGTAGAAGAGAAATAATTTCTCTTCTTTTTTGTTGATTTATTATGTTTTTCTATTATATAATTTTGGTATAAAAGATAATAATAAAAGAGGTAAATTATGAAGAAAAAAGGTTTTACATTGGTTGAATTACTTGCTGTTATAGCAATACTTGCAATACTTGTTATAGTTGCGATGCCAAATGTACTTGGTATGTTTAATGAAGCAAAACAAAATACTTTTGTAGTTGATGTTCAGAAGATTGTAGATACTTCAGTTACAAAGTTTACAAGTGATTCATTAACAAATGGTGGAAAGTCTATGTTTTATAGTAGTGTTGAAAATGATATTCTTAATACTAAAAAATTGGATATTGATGCTCCTGGTAAAGAGTACTTTATTGAAATGGATAGAAATGGTGAATTTAAAAGAGTAATAGTATTTGATGATAACTATTGTTATGATGTATTTTCTACTGGTACTATAACAAATACTTCTGGAAGTAATTCTAAATTTTTTGTTGAAAAGATAAATAAATCAAAAGTAGTAGTGGATGATGTTAAACAATCTGGTAATGATAGTGTTGTTTATGATGATTCGACAGGAAAAGTTCTTGGATGTGAAAGTAATAAAAACGTAAAAGGAGAAATTCAAAGATCGGAAATTAAACAATTTTTAATGAATGGAGTTAATTATCAATATGAAGATGGTATGACATGGGAAGCATGGGTTAATTCTTCTTATAATACTATTGGTATACGAATTGCTGCAGGTGATTCTGTTCGTATGGGTTCGGGATGTAGTGAAGAACTTATAGCTAAAATGTCAGATGGTGAAATTGTTAGATCACTCGATTATATTCTACAAGAAGAATATTATGGTATGGGTGTACCTTGTTAATATTTGAAGGAAGTGATTTATGAAAAAGAATGGTTTTACATTAGTTGAGTTACTTGCCGTTATAGCGATACTTGCGATACTTGTTATAGTTGCGATGCCAAATGTACTTGGTATGTTTAATGAAGCAAAAGTTAATACTTTTGTTACTGATGTTCAAAAAATTATGGATACAGCGGTAACAGAATTTACAAATGATTCTTTTAGCCAAAGTGGAAAAACAATATATTATAGTAGTGTAGAAAATGCAAATTTGGAAACATCAAAGTTAAATATTGATGCTTCTGGTAAAGATTATTTCATTGAGATGGATAGAAATGGTCAATTTAAAAGAGTAGTAGTTTATGATGATAATTATTGTTATGATGTTTATTCTTATTATGGTAATAGTTCAGGTA
>JAZUBJ010000042.1:0-9788 GCA_045638445.1 Bacilli bacterium
TAATTTTTTAAATAGTTTAGGGTATGATAATTTAGTTATTAATAATGATTTAACTATTAGTGAAATAGATGAAATTTTGGATAAGTGTAAGTGTAATTTGTTTTATTTTTATATTTCTAAAAATATGCTTATGTATTCTAGACGTAATTTAGTAACTAATTATAATAAGCATTTTAAATTAAATAGTAGTGAAAATAAGTATAATTTAGTTGAAAAAGTTTCTAAAAATATTTTAGAGATTACTGATTATGACGATGGTAGTGTTGTTCGTAATCATAAAATATTTTGTGCTTCTAAGTATATAGATAAATTAAATATGAATTTGATTATTGATTTTAGTGATATAGATGAAGTTAGTGAAAAAATTATTCTTGAAAATATAAGTGAGTCTAATTTATGTGATTTAATAGATTCTGATTATTATTTTTTAGAAAATGATATTAAGTATAAGGTGGGTGATTTAAAATGAAATATGAGTTATTGTTACCTGCTGGGGATTTAAGTAGACTTAAGACTGCGTGTATATATGGTGCTGATGCTGTATATATTGGTGGATATAATTATAGTTTGAGAGCAAATGCTAATAATTTTAGTTTAGATGAAATTAGAGAAGCTTGTGAATTTGCTCATAAGTTAAATAAGAAAGTTTATGTTACTGTTAATATGATTTTCCATAATGAGGATTTAAGTGGTTTAGATGAGTATTTAATGGCTTTAGATGAGATTGGTATTGATTCATATATTGTGAGTGATTTTGCAGTTATAGAGGCTATTAAACGTTTGAAAATTAAGACACCATTTTTCATATCTACTCAAAAGAGTATTACTAATTTAGAAACAATTAAGTTTTATAAATCTTTAGGTGCTTATAGAGTTGTTTTAGCTCGTGAGTGTTCTAGAGAAGATATTAAGTATATTAAAGAAAATATTGATACTGAAGTTGAAGTATTTATTCATGGAGCTATGTGTACTAGTTATAGTGGTAGATGTGTTATGTCTAATTATGTTACTCGTAGAGATTCTAATAGAGGTGGATGTTCTCAAGTTTGTAGATTTGTTTTTGATAATGGACTTGATGATGAGTATGCATTTTCTTCTAAGGATTTGAATATGATAGAGTACTTACCTGATATGATGAATTTAGGAATAGAGTCTTATAAAATTGAAGGTAGAATGAAGAGTATGTATTATATAGCAACAGTTGCTAATGCATATAGAACTATTATGGATAAAAAGATAAATGGTACTTTAACGGAAGATGATATTGTTTATTATAAAAAAGTATTAAATAGGGTATCGAATAGAGAAAATACGAGTCAATTTTATAATGGTGTTCCAGGTGAAGAAGGACAATATTTTAATGGAAGACAAGAGCTTAGTAATCAAGATTTTTTAGCACTTGTTATTGATTATGATAAAGAGAGTAAGATTGCTACACTTGAACAAAGAAATAAGTTCAGTGTTGGTGATGTTGTAGAGGTGTTTGGTCCTAATACAAGTGTAAAATCGTTTGAAATAAAAGATATTTTAAATGATAAAGATGAGTATGTAGAGAGTGCTTCTCATGCTCAAGAAGTTGTTAGAGTTAAGATACCTTTTGAGGTGTCTTCTGACGACATAATTAGAGTTAAAATTTCTTGACAAAATTTCGTATTTATAGTATCATCTATTAGGTATAAAGAAAGAGGCGGAGTTTAAATGAAAAAGAAAGAAATATTTTTAACTAGTGAAGGTTTTCTTGAACTTGAAAATGAATTACACTATTTAAAAACAACTAAAAGAAATGAAGTAATTAAGACTCTAAAAGAAGCTCGTGCTTTAGGTGATTTATCAGAAAATTCTGAATATGATCAAGCTAGGGAAGAACAAGCTAATTTAGAAAAAAGAATTATTGAAGTAGAATATGCATTAGAACATGCGGTAGTTATAGATAAAAATGATAATGATGGTAAAGTTGGTATTGGATGCCAAGTTGAACTTATGTATGAAGATGAAGATGAAAGTGAAACTTATAAAATTGTAGGTAGCCAAGAAGCTGATCCATTTAATAACAAAATATCTAATGAAAGTCCAATGGCTGCTGCTATAATGGGTAGAAAAGTTGGAGAAACTGTTGAAGTTTCATCTCCAGATGGTGTTTATTCTGTTAAAATTGTAGCAATAGGATAGTAAAATATCCTTTTTGTGTCTAGTAAATTAATATATAACGAGGGAGGATTTATGAAAGAAAGTTATACATTAAAATTAGAAGGAAAAGAATGGAAAGAGTGTTTAAAAGAATCTTATAACAAAAAGAAAAAAGATATTAAGATTGATGGTTTTAGAAAAGGTCAAGTTCCATATGATATTTATGTAAAGAAAACTGGAATTGAAACACTTTTCATGGATGCTGTAGATATGGCTGTTGAAAAATTATATACAAAATTATTAAGTGATCCAAAAACTGTTACACCAGCTGCTACTCCAAGTATTGATATTAAAAACATTACTGATAAAGAAGTAGAAATTGAATTTACTTTAGTTGGTGCTCCTGAAGTTAAATTAGGAAAATATAAAAAATTAGGGGTTAAAAAAGAAAAAATTACAGTTACTGATGAAGAAGTTGAACATGAAATTGAACATATTAGAGAACAATTTGTTGAAGTTAAAACTTTAGAAGAAAAAGTTAAGATTAAAGAAGGACATGTTGCTGTAATAGATTTTGAAGGATTTTTAAATGGTACACCATTCCAAGGTGGTAAGGGCGAAGATTATAGTTTAGAAATCGGTTCTCATACATTTATTCCTGGATTTGAAGAAGCATTAGTTGGACTTAAAAAGGGAGATAAAAAAGATGTTAAAGTTACTTTCCCTGAAAACTATCATAGTGAAGAATTAAAAGGTCAACCAGTTGTATTCAAAGTAGAAATTAAAGAAGTTAAAGAAAGAGTTTTCCCAGAATTTGATAAAGATTTCTTTGAAGATTTAAATGTTGGTGGTGTTGAATCACTTGAAGATTTAAAGAAATATATTAAAGAAAATAAGAAAGCTGAAAAAGAAAGACAACATGAAGATGAATATTTATTTAAATGTTTAGACAAAGTTGTTGAAGATTCTAAATTTGAAATTCCTGAAGAAATGACTGAAGATGAAGTTAATAGATTAGTAAGAGAATTTTCTGAAAAATTACAATATCAAGGTTTAAGACTTGAAGATTATTTAAAATTCTGTAATAGTAATTTAAATGATTTCAAAGCTACTTTAAAAGATGAAGCAAACAAGAGAATTGGTTATAGATTAATGATGGATGCTATCGTTGAAAAAGAAAAATTAGAAGTAAGTGATGAAGAATTAGAAAAAGGTTTAAATGAAACTGCAGAACAATATGGAATGAGTCGTGAAGACTTTGAAAAACAAATTGGTAATAAAGATTTATTTAAATATGATTTATTAATGAGAAAGGCTATGAAAGTAGTTACTGAATAATATAATTAAGTTCTAGATATCTAGAACTTTTTTTTTAATTCTTTTTACACTTATGATGTTGCGTGTGATTTTTTTTTATTGTTTTTTAGTTATAATTATTGTAGAATTATTATAGGTGAAGATAGATGAAAAAGCGTGGTTTTACATTAGTAGAGTTGCTTGCTGTTATTTCTATACTTGCAATACTTGTTATTGTTGCGATGCCAAATATTTTAAAAATGTTTAAGGAATCAAAACAAAAAAGCTTTACTACTGAGGTTGAAACAATAAAGAATGAAATAAATAAAGAGGTGTTGAATTCATCTTTAAAGAATGAAAATCCTCCTCCTGTTATATCTTCTGTAGGTGATTTTCAACTTGATATGGATGGTCGTGATTTAGATTATTATGCTGAATTAAATAGGGATGGTAGTTTAAAATATTTAGAGGTTAGTGATGGAGAGTTTTATTATCAATATTCTGATGGTATGACTGGAACTGGTGAAGTTATTGATTTTGCTGATAAAGATGAAGATGTTCCTAGTAAAATAGAATATATTAAAAATAATGTTGCAACTGAAAATATTTTTGTATATACGAATACTTATAATATATATGATGAAACAAATAGTGTTCCTGTAATTATAACTAATACTAGTTCAAATGAGATTAAGATTGATGTATATTATGGTAATACTAAGATAGGTGCTGATTATGTTGTGCCTGGTGGTGCAATAGATCATGTGATTTTTGTAAAACTAGCAAAGAGTATGGTTAGTTCTATGAGTGTTGGCAAATCATATTCATTAAAAATTGAAGCAGATATTAATTTAGGTAAAGACTTAGAGGGAAAAGAAGATATTATTGTTAAACATAGTTATGCTAATAAGGTTAAGGTTAAACGTGTTAATCCTGGTATGATTATTAAGAAAGTAACTTCTACGTCTAACAATGATAAAATAGCATTTAATCAGTCAGGTATTTTCGTTCCCCGTGGAGTAGATGTTGGTATATTAAACGTAACTGTTTATGATGCTAATTTAACAAAAACATATAAATTTACAAATATAAATAGACAAGCTTTAATGCCTGTTGAAGAAAATAAAATTAATAATAAAAAATACTTTGATGTTACTATTACTGGAGAAGAGTTATTAAAATATCAAGCATATTTAAAAAATGGTGAATATATTCATCCAAAGGATACATATAGATTTGATATGAGTTTTGCTAGTCAAGATTATGTTCAAAAGATTTTCTTTGATTTTGAAGAATATATAAATCCTGGTGTTTATCATAATGGTAATATTACTATTGCTTCAAAAGAAACATTTGATACAAAAAGCTTTGGTGATTTTAAATTACAAGATAGTTCTGTTGCTGAACAATATCATAAAGAGTCTTTATGTAGAAAAGATGTATGTTTTGGTACAAAGGGTATTTTAGAAGATGTTCCTACTGGAGAGTTATTACTTGGTGCTAATTATGGTACACTTGCTTTAAAGATTGCTCAATCAATGAGTGTTCAAGATTCTTATTCAGTGTATACAACAATTAATGGTACAACAAATCAATCTGGTTACCCAGCAGGAAGTTTCCCTGCTACAATTCTTGCGATAAGTGAAGCAAATACTAAATATCTTTCTTGGATAGGTATTTACGAAGGTTATTTACAAGTTTATTCTTATTATGAAGGAACTGCTAAGAGTGGTCAACGTGGTGATACTACTGAACCAGGATTTGCATCTATTCCGATTGGACAATATGAAGGTAAAGTTATGAATATTCAAGTTACTGCTAGTAGAACTGGTATGACAAGAGTATACATTAATGGTAAGTTAATTAGAGAGTTTGCTTCAGGTGGAGATGCTGTATCTTATACTATTGCTACTATTGGTGATTTAAGACCTAGTAGAGGGCTTAAATTTACAGGTAGTATGTATGATGTAACTTTATATAATGTTGAACTTTCTAGTGATGCGGTTGCTTACAACTGGAATCATGCTAAAAAAACTTGGAATATAAATTAATAAAATTCTAGAAATTATTCTAGAATTTTTTTGTTTTTATGATTAATTTGATGTATAATTAATAATAGGTGAAGATATATGAAAAAACGTGGTTTTACTTTAGTAGAGTTGCTTGCTGTAATTGCAATACTTGCGATTCTTGTTATAGTGGCGATGCCAAATATTTTAAAAATGTTTAAGGAGTCAAAAGTTAAGAGTTTTACAAATGAGGTTGAAACTATAAAAAAGGAGATACAAAAAGAGGCATTTAGTTCTTCTTTAAATGGTAAAGATGTACCTCCAGTTATATCTTCAGTTGGTGATTATCAGCTTGATATGGATGGTCGTGAACTTGATTATTATGCTGAGTTAAATAGAGATGGAAGTTTAAAATATTTGGAAGTTAGTGATGGTGAACATTTTTATCAATATAGTGAAAATGGTGGAGAGAGTGGAGTTATTGATTTAGAAGAAGAGAATCCTAGTAGTAAACTTGAATATATAAAAGATAATGTTGCGACTGATTATGTATTTGTCTATACTAATACGTACGATATTTATGATCAAAATGATAGTGTTCCTGTTATTATTACTAATATGAGTGATTTTGATTTGAAGTTTAATGTTTCTTATGGAAACACAAAATTAAATGGAGATTTTACTGTTCCAAGTAAAACTGAGGATTACATTGGTTTTGTTAAACTTACTAAGAGTATGATTGATTCTATGAAAGTTGATAAAACATATTCACTTGAAGTATCTACTACTACAAATATAGAAAAGGATGCAACTAAAGAAGAAATAGTTGTTAAACATAATTATGCAAATAAAATAAAAGTTAAGAAAGTTAATCCTGGTATGTTAATTAATGGTGTTACTTCTAGTAAGGGAGCTAATATTGCATATAATCAAACTGGAATTTTTGTTCCTAAAAATACTGATGTTGGTACTTTAAATGTAAAAGTTAAAAATATAAGTACATCTACTTATAAATTTAAAAATATATTTAGAGATGAACTTGTTATGAAAACTAATAATATTAATGAGAAAGTTTATAAAGCTGCTATACTTAGTGAAAGTGAACTTAATAAATATTCAAATTATTTAAATGGTGGTATTTATTTTTATACTCGTAGTGATAATTCATTCTCAATGGATTTTACTTCTCAAAATAATATTCAAAAAATACATTTTGATTTTGATGTTCATATTAATCCAGGAATAGTTAATGATGGAGAGTTAACAATTGCGTCTAAAGAAAATGCTAGTCCTATTAGATTTGGTGATTTTTATCCTATGGATAAAGAGGATGCTGGTGATTTTCATGGAACAAAGCATTGTTCTTTAAATGATTGTTTTGGTTTTGAGAAATTTAATTATGACAATGATGCTTTAAAATTGGATGTTAGAGAGGGTATTCCAATTCTTGATATTGCTCAATCAATGGGAATTAATCAATCATATTCTGTATATACAACAGTTTTTCCTGATACTTTAAATCAAGAAGGAGAACCTACTGGTGAATTCCCTGCTACTATACTTGCTATATCTCAAGATTATGGTTTATATTTAACTTGGATTGGAGTTTATAAAAATTATTTACATGTATATTCATATCATGATGGTAGTAGTTATAGTAAAAATAATAAATATACAAAGAAAACTGCATTTATTTCTTTTGATATAAGTAAATATGAAGGTAAGAAATTGAATTTACAGATTACTGCTACTAAAGGTGGTACTACTAGTATATATATAAATGGTGATGTTCAAAATCCTATTACATTTACTTCTGGTAGTAAAGATATTAAATATAATGTTGCTACCATTGGTGATTTAAGACCTACAAGAGGACTTAGATTTAAGGGTAAGATGTATGATATTGCTATATATAATAGAGTATTATCAAAAGATGAAGTTATGCATAACTGGAATTATGCTAATAATAAGTGGAACATAGAAAAATAAAAGATTCTAGATTAATTTCTAGAATCTTTTTGATTGTTTGGATCTATAAGTGAAAGAGAAACTTTTTCATTTTCTTTTTTGATATCTATTACATAACATGAAACTATGTCTCCAACACTTAATACTTCGCTTGGATGTTTGATGTATTTATTTGTTATTTTTGATATGTGTACAAGTCCATCACTGTGTAGACCAATATCAATGAATGCTCCGAAATCAACAACATTTCTTACTGTTCCTTCAAGTTTCATTCCTAAAGTTAAGTTATCTATTGTTAAGATATCACTTTTTAATAATGGCATTTCATAGTCATCTCTATAGTCTCTATTTGGTTGTTTTAGTGATTCGATTATATCATTTAGAGTATACATATCTATATCTAATTCTTTTGATAGAGTAGAAACTTCAAGTTTATCTAGTGAACTTATTAATTCTTTTGTACCTATATCATTTGTTGTCATATTTAAGTGTTTTAATAATTTTTCAGTTTTTTCATAACTTTCTGTATGAATATTTGTTTTATCAAGTGGATTTTCTCCGTCTACAACTCTCATAAAACCTACAGCTTGTTCATATACTTTTTCACTTAATAATTTCTTTTTCTTTAATTCTTCACGTGATTTTATTTTTCCATTTTGTTCTCTATATTTTATTACTTTATCAATGGCACTTTTTGTCATACCTGATATGTATTTTAATATAGAAGGGGAAGCTGTATTAATATTTACTCCAACATTGTTAACACATTTTGATACTGTGAAATCTAGTGATTCAGTTAGTTTCTTTTGCGATACATCGTGTTGGTATTGTCCGACTCCTATAGATTTTGGATCTATTTTAACTAGTTCGTTTAGTGGATCTTGTAATCTTCTTGCGATTGAAACTGCACTTCTTTTTTCAACTGTTAAATCTGGAAATTCACTTATTGCTAGTGGGCTTGCACTATATACACTTGCACCTGCTTCTGATACAATTGCATACTTACAATTTTCTTCGATTTCTTTTAATGTTTCGCTTACTAGTTTTTCGCTTTCACGTGATGCTGTTCCATTTCCAATAGCTACAATATCTATATTGTATTTTTTTATTAAATCTTTTATTGTTTTTTTAGCTTCTTCCCATTTGTTGTGTGGTTCATGTGGATAAATAACAGATATATTTAAAACGTTTGATGTTGAATCTACTACTGCAAGTTTACATCCTGTTCTATATGCTGGGTCAAATCCTAATACGTTTTTATCTTTCATTGGTGCTATAAGTAACAGATTTTCTAAATTTTCTTTAAATACTTCTATAGATTTATCTTCACTTATGCTAGTTAAATCACTTCTTATTTCACGTTCTATTGATGGATTAATTAGTCTTTTATAACTATCTTTAATTGCATCAACTACATATTCTTTAACAGGTGACTCTTTTTTTATGATTTTACTTTCTAAATAAGAGATGATTTCATCATTGTTTACATCTATTGATACAGAAAGTATTTTTTCATTTTCACCTCTGTTTATTGCTAGTACTCTGTGTGGTTTTATATATTTAATATTTTCTTGGTATTCATAATACATTTCATATGTTTTATTTTCATCTTCTGCATTTTTCTTAAGTTTTGATGTGATAAGTGCATTTTTATAAAAATAACTTCTTATCCATTTTCTATAGTATGCGTTATCACTTATCCATTCTGCGATTATATATTTTGCACCTTGTATAGCGTCTTCTGTGGTTTTAACATTTTCATTTAAGAATTTTTTAATATTTTCTTCATTAAACGTAGCAGGGAAGCTCATTATAATTTTTGCTAGTGGTTCTAAACCATTTTTAATTGCTTCTGTTGCTTTTGTTTTCTTTTTTTCTTTGAATGGTGCATATATATCTTCAACTTCTACTAATTTTTTAGAATTCATTATGTTTGTTTTAATTTCATCTGTAAGTAGTCCTTTTTCATCGATAAGGCGAATTACATCTTCTTTTCTTTTTAGTAGGTTTACTTGATATTCATAGTGTTCGTTAATAACACGTATTTGTTCTTCATCAAGTGCTCCAGTTGCTTCTTTTCTATATCTTGCTATAAATGGTATTGTGTTACCATCTTCTAATAATTTTAAAACACTTTCTATTTGAGTGTCTTTTACATTTAATTCTTTACTTATTTCGTTTATAATTTCATTATTCATTTTTTACTCCTAACATTAAATATTTTATCAAAATTAGGTTTGTTTTTATATATTTAGAACACTTTATTTACATTGACTAAATATATAAATTATATTAAAATTATTTTATAGATAATAGGTGTAGTATGAAGAATATTTTATATAAATTTTTATTTCTTTTTTTAATATTTTTTTCATTTATATTTGTTAA
>JAZUBJ010000043.1:0-2308 GCA_045638445.1 Bacilli bacterium
TTATAATAGTAGTAATAATGAATTGAAGTTAGATTGTGGAAAAAAAATTATTATAAATGATATTGATGAAGATAAACTTATTTTAAATATTGATTCAAAAAAAGTTGTCTTTTTTGATAATGTGGATAATAGTTTAAATTATGAATTTAAATCTTTTTATAATAAAAGTATGGTTGAATATAAAAAAGATAAAAAAGTTGTAAGTGATTATATTAAAATAGATTATAATAGATTTTATGAATTGTTTTCTGAGAAGGAATTTTCATATTTTGTTTTTTTTGATAATAATTGTTCAAGTGTAGACTGTGTTTTATCATTAAATGTTGTTGAAAAATGGATAAGTAAAAATAATAATGTTTATTATGTTAATATAAATGATTTTTCTGATGATCAAATGAGAAGTATAAATAATTTAAACAAAAATTTTTCTATGGATAGAAATTATTATAATAATATATATCCTAGAGTATTAATTGTAAATGATAAAGTAATCTATAAAGATTTCGAATTTATATGTGAAGGATTTGATTGTACTTCTTATGAAAATATTTTTTAAAGGAAGAAAATTATATGAATAAATATGTTTGTAAGATGTGTGGATACATAGAAAACTCTGAAAGTATTCAGAGTGATTTTGTGTGTCCTATTTGTTCTGCTACTGCAGATAATATGAAATTATTTGAAGATTCTTATGATAACTTGGAATTGGACGCGATTATAGAATCTGTTGTTGAAGAGAATACTGATATAAAATTGAGTAAAATAATTAATAAGGAAGAAGAAGATAAGAGAGTAAAAATTAGTGACAGAAATCATTGTATCGTTAGAATAAATGAAAAGTGTATTAATTGTGGACAATGTAAAAAAACTTGTGAAAATATCGTAAATATTTCTTATGATTTAAATATATGTAAAGAGCCAATTTGTGTTGGATGTGGGCAATGTATTTTAAATTGTCCAACAGGAGCCATTGTTCCAAAATATTCTTATCGTGAAGTAATGGATATTATAGATGAGAATAGTAAAATAGTAGTAGCATTAATTTCTCCTGCTGTTAAAGTTTCAATAGGTGAGGCTTTTAATTTACCGTCAGGAGAAAACTATGAGAAGAAATTAGTTGGTGCATTAAAAAAACTTGGATTTGATTATGTATTTGATACGTCTTTTGGTGCTGACTTAACTATTTTAGAAGAAGTTGCTGAATTTGCTACAAGATTAAAAAATAAAAATAGATTACCACAATTTACTAGTTGTTGTCCTGCATGGGTAAAGTATGCTGAGGTATACCATCCTGAAATTTTAGATAATATTTCTAGTTGTAAGAGTCCTATTGGAATGCAATGTTCAATAATTAAAAATTATTTTAGTGAAAAAAAAGGTTTTGATTCTTCAAAAATTGTTACTGTTGCTATAACTCCGTGTACTTCTAAAAAGATGGAAGCAAAAGAATATACATTAAATATAGATTATGTTTTAACAGCGAGTGAACTTTCATTGTTGATGAAAGAAGAAGATATTAATCTTATTGATCAAAATGAGTTAGATTATGACTCTATAATGGGTGAAAGTAGTGGTGGTGGTGTAATTTTCGGTGCTAGTGGTGGTGTATGTGAATCTGCTATTAGAACATTATATAGAATTATTACTAAGACTAATTTGTCATTAGATGGTATTCCATTTAAATCTTTAAGAGGTTTTGATGGAATAAAAGAAGCTAAAATAAAAATAGGTGATTATCAACTAAGGGTAGCTGTAGTTCAACAAATGGAAAACTTGGAAAAGTTATTAAAAAATAATAGATATAAAAATTATCATTTTATAGAAGTTATGAATTGTAAAGGTGGATGTGTAGGTGGTGGAGGGCAACCTTTAAATCCTATTCCTAAAATGGATGAAATTAAGAAAGTAAGACTTGAAGGATTATATAATATTGATGATAATAAAGTAATAAGAACTGCTCATGATAATGAAGAATTAAAAATGCTTTATAAGGAATTTTTAAAACAACCTTTAAGTGAAAAAAGTTTGGAACTGTTACATACTTCTTATAGTGATAAAAGTAATTTATTAAGTGATAAATAACAAATTTATCACTTTTTTAATTTTTTTCAAAAAAAGTGTTGACATTATTCTTTAAATTAGATATACTAAGAATGTCCAAAGGTAAAATATATTTATTCAATATATTTAGTCTATAAATTAATTTTTATTTACTAAATAGAAAGTTTATTTATAATTATTTACCTAAGTGAAAATATCTATATAATATATTTATTATTTTTAGAATAATTTATATATGCACTGATAT
>JAZUBJ010000044.1:0-5242 GCA_045638445.1 Bacilli bacterium
TTTTCTTTGTAAACTTCTTTCTTCTTTTTTATATTTTCTTATATCTTTATCAATTGATATAAATAATACATCAGATGATACAATTCTATTTAATATTTTTACTATTACAAATGATATTAATGCACCTAATATTATTACTAAAAATACTATAGATGAAAATAATAGAATTGCATTTATAATAGTTATTTTAGAAAATTCTATTTTAAAATATAAGAAATTTAATAAAAAGCTAAAAATTAGAGGCACTAAAACAAAACTGACTTTTGATACTTGCTTACTTAATATTTTAGAAGATATTTCTTTTTTCTGATTATTTAGTATTTCTAAATTTACTTCTGCATCTTCTTTTTTATCTTTTGCAATCTCATAGGCAGAATACATTTCATTCATTTCTTGGTTTAGAAAATTTATATTTTCACGTATTTCAATAATTCTTTTTTCTAACTTTTCCATCATGCCTCCGCGTGAATAAAATTGATAAAATTTATTATACAAAATAAACTTTAAAAGTCAATTAAAAAGATTAATTTTTTTAAAACTAATCTATTTATATTCTATACCAAAATATTCATATACTTTTTGAACAGAATTCACATCATTATAATCTACTGTAACAAACTGTTGTGTTTCTGGATCATATGCTTTTATTTCATAATTATCTGGTAATTTTCCTGTTCCTATAAAGTATTCTAATACTTCGTTTTCAGTTAAGCTTCTATTTACTCCACCATGTGATGTACCATATTCACCTTTATCATATAATACTAGTGTATTTGGATACATTTGTGCAAGTCCTTCATTATAATATCCGTAGTTTCCGTTATCATTTCCTTGGGCAACTGTTATTACAACTACATCGTTTTCTTTAAAGTTTTCAATGTATCCTTGACTTTCCCACCATGGTCCTGGAGTGTAACCATCCATAACAACGAATAGTCCACCCTTTGCTTGTCCTTGTTCCATTAAATCATTAAATTCTCCTATCGAAGATTTTGATGTACCTCCACTATGAGAAATTGCAATTGGTTTTGTTGGAACAATATTTAGTTGTTCAATGACATCTAAATAATATGCAGAAGAATCTTGACGTTTTGATCGTATTATTACAGCTTGAACTGGTCCTTCTTCAAATCTTTCTTTAAATTCATTCCAGTTTGCAGTACTGTTTCCATATCCATTATTTCCATCTCCTGCATCATATATAACAACTGGTACATTTGCTGGATATTCATCAGGTATATATACTTCATATGTCAATCCATTTGCTGTTTTTAATTCATATATAGCCCCGCCTTCATATCTATATAACTCTTTTGCATTCTCAAGATTTGGAATTTGAATTATTGATATATCTCCTAGAACACCAATTGAATTTAAAATAGCAATTATTTCTCTTTTAAGTTTATCTCTTTCTGCTTGTTTTATTTGTATTTCACTATTAATGTACGAATTATTTGAATTTATGCTACTAATTTCTTCTGGTGTTGCATTTTCATTTGGTGTTCTAAGTCCACTTTTCAATGATTCAATCTCTTCACCCAATTTTAAATATGTTTCTAATTTTGCAAGTGCTGTGTTTAATTTATTTAAGTTTTCTCTTTCATTTTCTAGTTCTGTCATATACTTGTCAAAATCTTCAGAAAATGATTCAGCTGCTGCACCTTGCCAAACATCACTATTTTTTAATGAATTTAGTGATGTCATAGTAGTATCTGATATATTATCTATATTTGACATTTTAGCTCCTTTTTTATTCTTTATCTTTTAATAATTTTTGTTTCTACTTGTACAGTTTCAGATGCTTCTACTTTTGTTTCACTCCATTCACTCCACTCGCTCCATGTTGATTTAGTACATGTGTCTGAGCATGTCTTTTTAACATACTTTTTGCATACCCCATTAACTAATTCATATCCTGATTTACATTCTTTTGATAATCTTGAACATATTGAGTGACAATAACCATAAATTTCTATTTCATTTTCTCCACATGGAGCTGCTTTATAATTGTCACCATATCTATTTGTTTGTTGTTTTCCGTTTTTATCTAGTGCAAAAATATCTATTACTATATTTTCATCATCACCATATGCTTTATATCTATCTACAGTTACGAATGCTTGAGTACAATATACATTCGTTGGTTTTGGACTAATATAGCATCCACTTGAAAATTCATATTTTTTATTTAATGTTTCATCACATTTTCCTGTTGATACGTAAGTTGCTGATAATTGATATGAATCTGTATCACTATAATAACTACAATCGTATTTATTACATTCGTAATTACTTATATTTTTTGTTCTATATCTATATACTACAACGTTTTGTGGTTGTTCTGGTATAGTTGAAGCAATTTTTATAACTTCAAGATTAATAGTTATTTTAGATACATTTCCCGCGTTATCTGTTGCAGTAAATCTTATTGATTGTTTTCCTAATTTACTTGTGTCAAGATTACTTGGTTCCATAGTTACACCACCATTTAATCCTGATAAATTATCTGTTACTTTTACATAATCATTTATATTTATTTTTGCATTTTGTTGTATTGTACTTGGTAAGCTAACTGATATAACAGGTGGCTCAGTATCAATGTTTTTTGTTTCGTAAATTATTTCTTCACTTTGTACATTATTTATATCTTTAATAATAATTACTAATTTCTCATTTTTTGTTGCAACATATTCATTGCTTTCTTGCCAGTTTATTCCTCCATCAAATGAATATTGTGATGCTTCAACACCTTCTTTTACTTCTACAACAATTGTTTCTGTTTTACCCCACTCATTTTCATGATTACTTAATGTAGTTAGATTTATTTTTTCAGCTGCAATTACTGGTTTATCTTCTTTTTTTGTTAATAGTGAAAATACTATTAATAATAGAACTAATGATAATGCAACTATTCCAACAATTATTGAACTATAATTTTTTTCTTTTTCTTTTACCTTTTTCATACTTTTCCTCTTCTTTATTTTTTATTATGCATTGTTACTTGATTATATGGAAGTTTAATTCCATTTTTATCAAATTCCAATTTAATTTCCTTTCTCATTATTCTTTGAACACCAAATTGTTCTGTTGGTTCTGTTAGTACTGTTAGCCTATATCTTAATGCAGATGGTTCAATTGAATTAATACCAAGCATTTGAACTTCTCCTTTTAAGTGTGGTAATTCTTTGTTAAATCTTGTACATAGTTTATTTAGTACTTTTTCTATTTTAGCTAAGTCAGATTCATATGCAACATCTATATCTACGATTGCAAGTGAATCAGATAAACTAAAGTTAATAACATCTGTTATAAGTCTATTTGCTATAATCATTATTTCTCCAGTGAATGCTTTTATTTTTGTTGTTTTTAATCCTAAGTATACCACTTCACCTTTAAAACCATTTATTTGGATTACATCTCCTACTCTATATTGTCCTTCTAATACAATTGAAATACCTGCTATGAAGTCTTTTATTAAATCTTGAAATGCAAGACCTACAACAACTCCGATAACACTTAATGATGTAATTATTGTTTTTGTATCAAATCCAAATATTTCTAAAATGATTAATATATCTACAGCTACAAATAGTATTTTTATTATACTTTTGAATAAGTAGTATAATGTTTTCCTTCTTTTTGCATCTATTTTTGTACTTCTTAAGTCTATAAATTTTCTTAATATTTGTTTAATTATTCTATAAAGAATTATTGTTAATGTTACAACTAATATTGGTCCTATTACTTCTTTTACTAATATTTTATTTTTTATGAAATCCATAATTTTTCCTCCTAACTATTTTCAATATTATAAAAAGATATTGTTGCAGTTGAAATTAATTTATCTTTTTCATCATATATTTTTACTTCATATACACTTATTATTTTACCATTTTTTATTGAAGTTGCGATTGCTTTTATTTTATTTCCTTTTGCTGGGCTTATATAATTAATATTTGAATTTACCGTTACTACGTTACCACCATTTGTCATTGCTGCGATTCCTGCTGCTGTATCTGCTAGTCCAAATATGTATCCTCCATGAGCAATTTTTAAGTTATTTAAACTGCTTTGTGTTATTATCCCCTCAAGTTCACAATAATTATCTTCAACCTTTATAACCTTATAATTATTGTTTCCTATGAATCCTTTATCATTTTCAAGCGCTTCATGTGCAAGTTTTGTAAAATCTTTCATCTTCCCTCCTGACTATTTCTTAATTAATTCGTCATATATTTCTACGTAATAGTCTTCTTTCCTATTACCGCCTATTCTATTTATTTCCAATTCTATTATATTATTTTTTGGATCTTCTTTGTCTATAATCATATCTACATATCCATCTTTATCATATGTTTTTCCATTTAATTCTTTTGTAAGTGTTATTTTTTCTCCTTTATCTGTTATATATTCAATGGCAATTTTTCCTTTTTTTGATTCTCCTGAATATGATAACACTTTGTATTCTAAGCATTTAACTAATTTTCCTGTTTTGTTTAATTTTGTTAATCTTTTATATTCTTTAATTGATTTTTTTATTATCTCATAAAGTATATATAATGGAACAAATAGTGCTATAAATAATATTATTGCTATTATATATCTTTTTTCATCTAGTATCGCTATAAAAAAGAAACTGAATAATGCACTTGCAAATAACATAAATGGTATTGCTATCAATACTTCTATGAATGCTTTTTTTGGTTTTATATCGTACATTTTATTCTCCTTTTATTCTACTTTGAGCATCATAGTCACCACTTGCGATTCCGCCGATTCTTTCAATATCGTAATCTATATAATGTATATCTATATCGTTTGGATCAATTATCATGTCTATATATGGCTTATCATTTTTAATATTTTTATCGTCAATAGGTTTACTATATAATTTTACTTCTGTTCCTGATGGCATCATGTAATTAACTTCAAATTTATTAACGTACCTTTTATTATCGCCACTTCCTGCCCAATAACCTATTGTTTTATATTTCATATTTTTGATTAATATTCCATTTTGAAGTAAATTCTTGTATTTTTTGTTTATCTTATGATTTTTCATCATGCTTACTAAAATACATATTATAAAAATTGTATATCCAAATAATGGAATAAATATTGAAAATGATGCATAAGTACTTGTTTGTGGAGAATCCTTTTTATAAAATATTAATACTGTTTTTAAATTATCAGTTCCGTAATTATTATCTATATAATATTCTTTTCCATTAACTTTATATAC
>JAZUBJ010000045.1:0-28455 GCA_045638445.1 Bacilli bacterium
CAAGCATCTTTCATTCCTTCATAAAGTGCCATATCGTATATTTTTTTATATTTATACATTTACCCTCCTAATATAATTATTAGTCACAAAATAAAAAAGCACTAGTTTTAAAGAACTATTGCTATTAAATTATTACTTCCTTTATTAACCATTTTTGTTATTGTTTGTGATAATTTATATTTTGTATTATCTGGTAAAAGAGAAAGTTTTGCTTGTATTCCTTCACTTACTATATCATTTAAACTTCTTCCAAATAATTCACTATTCCATAATTTATCTGGGTCACTTTCAAATGACATTATATGTTCTATTAATTCTTTACTTTGACTTTCACTTCCAATAATTGGTTCAAAACTACTTTCTACATCTACTTTAATCATGTGTATTGAACTTGCTTTTGCTTGTAGTTTTATCCCAAATCGTCCTCCTTGTTTTATAATTTGTGGCTTTTCTAATTTCATATCGCTTATTTTAGGAAGTACTATTCCATATCCAGTTTGACTTACTTGTTTTAGTGCTCCTTTTAAACTACTATATTCACTTCTTCCTTCACTAAAATCTTGAAATAGTTTTAAAAGTTCTCCTTTTGATGTTATTTTTTCTCCTACTATTTCTTTTAATATATCATCAAATAGTTTTTCATTTGCTTCTAATCTTATTGTTACAAGTGAGTTATCTGTATCAAGAGATGATATATATGATTTTTCTATGTCATCATCTTCTATTTCGATATTTATATTATTTACATCTCTTAATTTATCAACATTAATTGTTGTTTCTTTCATTTTATCTATTATTTTCTTTTTTAGTGGATGATTTGGTTTTAATATACCTACCCAATCTGGAATTTCAAATTCGATGTATTCTACTGGAAATTCAAATAACGCTTCTTGCAATATTTTTGTTATATCTTCTTCGTTCATATTTTCTACACTCATTGGTATTACTGGTATATTATATTTTTCTTTTAGACTTTTTGATAATGCTTTTGTTTCTGTACTACTTGGATTTTTTGAATTTAATACGATTATAAATGGTTTATTTATATTTTTTAATTCTTTTATTACTTTGTCTTCTGCTTCTATATAATTACTTCTTGGCATGTCTAATATTGTTCCATCTGTTGTTACAACTATTCCAATTGTTGCATGGTCATGAATTACTTTTTGTGTTCCTATTTCCGCTGCTTCTACAAATGGTAGTTCTTCATTAAACCATGGTGTTTTTACCATTCTTGGATTACCTAATTCATCTTCATAACCAATAGATGCTGGTGTAATAAATCCTACGCAATCTACAAATTTAATATTTGCATTTATTCCGTTTACATTTATATTTGCTCCATTACTTGGTACAAATTTTGGTTCTATTGTCATTATGTTTTTTCCTGATGCACTTTGTGGTATTTCATCTATAAATCTTTTTTTATCAAATTCATCTTCTATATTTGGAAGAACTAACAATTCTATACATTTTTTTATAAATGTACTTTTCCCTGTTCTAACAGCTCCTACTACTCCAAAATATATTTCTCCGTTTGATTTTTTACCTAAACTTTCTAATATTTGATTTTTATCCATAATAACCCTCTTTCATATTAGTACATAATATGATTAGTTTGTTTTTTTAGAACAATTAAAAAGAGGATTACTCCTCTTCTATATCATAATAATGTTTTGTTGTTGGACTAATTACTCCATTTACACTTACTGTTCTTCCATATACCCATGAATCTTGTCCAATTATTGGCATATCATCCGGATTATAATCTTTCCATGTATTACCTTGGTCCATACTTATTTGATATTTTTTTACTAAATCTGATGGTCCTCCACCACTTAATGAAACAACATTAGCTTGTTGTGAATAACCTTTTACTGTCATCATATTACTGTAATAGTTATTTTCTATCTCTTCTGGTGATAATGCACCATTATAAATCCTTGCTAAGTATACTTCTCCACTAAACCATTCAGCATCATCAAATCCAGTTGTACTTGGATTTCCTCCAATTGTTAGTGGTACCAATGGATTTGGATAGTTAATATTAATATTTTTAGTATTATCTCCTTTGATTACACATTCATTATTTACATTATCTGCTGCTGTTGTTTTTGTACCATCATTATGTACTGTTTCTGTTTCTACTTTTTTGCCATTTATATATAATGCCATTCGTTTTGTGTTATCATTATATACTCCTGTTATTACATAGTTTTCGTTTAAATTAAGTTTTTGTTTTGATCTACATTGAACATAACATTTTGAGTTTTGAGTTTTTCCTGCATCGCATACTCCAAGAGATGCTCTTTTATCACTTGCTGAGACATTTAAATAATATCCACCTGAATTAACATTTGAAATGATATTTGTGTATCCACTTCCATATTCATATAATTTAATTGTTCCTTCTAGTGTGAAACTTTTAAATTTATATGGCATTTTATCAAATCTAATTGCTATTTTTGTTGAATTATACCCATGTTTATTTGTGGCACCTGGTAAAACAATCGCATTATTTTTTATAATTGGTGTGACTGATTGTTTATTTATATTCATAATTTTACCAGTAATTTGTACATCATTACCACTTTCATCTTTTGCTACTGTAGTCCATGAATTTGCTATTGTTCCATCAGGTTTTATTAAATCTTCTGCTCTAAAATTAAACATATCTGCATCTTTTAAATATGTGTCATATGTATCAAAGTTTGGTCCTTTTATATTAAATTCATTTATGTAATCTTTTACTTTGATGCTTTCTTCAATAACATCTGCTTCCCCAAGCTCAACTTTTCCTTTTACTGAAAAAACCGCAAATGCTCCATTTGAAAATATATATTTAATAGGTTTCCCATGATTATCAAGTTCAATATAATAATCTATATTTTTTGAGTCATAGTTCATTTTACCTGAAATTTTATGTGGTTCTCCTTCTTGCATAATCGCATTAGCATAATCAACTAATGCTTTGTCACTTGCTACTACATTAATTTTATTGTTTTTTAAAGCTTCAGATACATATGCTGTTTCCGCGCCTGTTAACATACTTTTTACTTCATTTAAAAATGAATCTTTTCTTGCTTTTCTATATAATTTTAATACGTTTGGAAGCGCAATTATTACTAGTATAGCAAGTACTGCTACTACTGCAAGTAACTCTACTAATGTAAAACCTTTTTTATTTTTCATATCATTCACCAATATCATTATATAATGATATGTAAATGATTACAAATAAAAATTCTAACTTTTGTTAGAATTATCTTTTTTTCTTAAGTTTTAGTACTGTTTGATATACTTCATCGTATGTATCCATTTTATTTTCTGTATTTATATCATAAAATGGAATATCGAATCCATATTTATCAAATAGTTCTTTATATTTTAAAATTTCTTCATATGTAATTTTCGCATCATGTTCAACACTTTTAAATCTTCTTAAAAATTCATATGTTGGAATTGTAAAACCACATAATTTGTCCATTGAAATTCTATCTTTAACTTGAACCTCATCTTCTAAATCAGTATATCTTTCTTCACATAATCCAAGTTCTCTCATATAACTTCTATAATTTGAATAAAGTACTATCATTTTTTCTAATATTATTGGTTCAATTACTTCTATTTCATCTTTTGGAAACATAAGGCTTGGATCAAAAACACTATATTGATAAAATCCATTATATGTTTTTTTAAATCCTTTACCTAAATGTCTCTTTTCGTAATCACACAGGGAAATATAATCTAGACCGCTGAAATTATAATTACATTTAATTCCACTTAATCTTGGTGACAATATTTCCCCTGACTTCAATATCTTTTCAAGTAACTCACGTGTCTTAGTACCTGAATAATTTACTGAAGATGAATGAAGTGAATGAAGATATATATCACTTCTCATATTAACCCCCTTTATTTTTCTTTTATTTTTTTAGTTTATTCATATAGTTATTTATTTTCTTATACCAAGTTTTATCTTCAGCATAAAACGGATTTATTTCTTTTGGTGTTGTATATCCTTTTTGATAATAACTATTTAGTTTTCTTATAGCAAATTTAATACCATCTTCAATTGTATTGAATTTTCTATAACTTCCGCCATTACATCCAGGACCACCTTTGTTTCCTGCCACGTTATTACATACCCTTGATAAATAACTGCAGTTCCAAGAACATCCGGTTTCGTGAAGCATTACAGACGCTGCAAGATATGGATCCATACCAACACTTAATGAATATTCTACAATAAACTCTCCTTTATTTTTCAAAACACCCTTTAAATGTCTATTAATTTTTGATGCTATCACATCACTTTTTTCCCCATTAAAATAGTGTTTCTCTTGATAATATTCATATTCATCAATAAAATTAGAAACACTAATATTTATTTGACTATCTAAGTAATCATGGTTTACCTCAATATCTTTAAATAGAAATGAGAATATTTCCATGACTAATAATATATTTATCATAACATCTCCCAACGACACGCAAGACTTATTCTAACATAGTATAGTCATTTTTACAAATTTTGTTATTTAGAAAGTGTAAAGTCAGATGAGTTTGATAGTGTTATTTTTCTATTCAAACACTCTTGTATAAATGGATTTAACGCATTTACACTTATTTTGCTTTTCTTTAATACTTCTTCACTATAAAATGCAATGTAATCAAATAATTCGCTATGTTTTTTGTTATGTGTTAGTGCTAAATCATTATGTTCTTTTGATGCAAATACTGGTGTTGATAATGTAGTACTTGTTGGTCTTAATCTATAAGATATAAATCCATCTGTTAATGTTTGTTCCATTTTATTTGTAACTTCTTTACCCCATGCCATTTCTATTCCTGGAAAATTTTGATTGAATTCAAGCATAGTTCCACAATATATTGAAAAAATATCTGTATTATAATTTAGAAAATCAATTGTCTCACTACTATCAAAATCAGTACTTACCACTCTTACATTAAATGTATCTCCTGTTAATACTATTTTTCTTCCGTTTGTAAACATTATGTGTATATATGGTACTCCTTCTTTAGTAATATAGTTTGCTATATCAGTTATTCTTGGTAAATCTTTACACACAAATTTTGGAGTTAGTATAGTATATCCATTATTTCTATTTAATTGTCTTATACTTTTATCTAAATTATTTAGTAAAATTAAATTATATAAATACATTTCACTTTGAACACATTCTATTATGTCATACATACTTACTTGTTCTTCAGTACTTTCTACTACTTCACTATTTAGTCTATCCATTATTAATTTGTATAATCTGTCATATTTTCTTTGATCTTCTATCATAGTTTCCCCCCTATCAAAAAGTGAAATTATTATAGCATACGCATTTTTAAATAGCAATAAAAAAAGCCCATATTAACGGGCTTTTTTTGATAAATTTCTCATCATTTTCTCACTATCTAATGAATTTTCAATAAAATCATAATTTACTTTTCCAAAATTCATCATTCTATTTGGATATTTAATCATTATACTATTTAAAATATAAAAATATGAATTTAAAACTGCACTAGTTTTACTGATAAGTTTTTCTATAGAATATATTCTATTTCCGATTTTAATTGTTCCAGTTAGTGAATAAACTGATATATTCCCTTTTTTTACATGTAATGTTTCATATGAACCATCGCTTAAATATAAATGAATGTATGATTCTCCAAAATCAGCTATTGTAAATGATATATCTTTTATTTTGAACTCTCTTGCTGGAAACATAAAATATGGTACATTTTTATTTAAATATTTTAATATATCTTCTTTTCTGTAAAATAGCATTTCTTCTGCTTTTTTCATATCTTGGATACATTCGTTACCTAAAACATTTTCACTTATTGCTTGATTTGTATAATTTATTACTAAAGATTTCATTTTTCCCCCCTCTTTAAAAACGAATAGATTATATCATAAAATGCATAAAAAGTCAATTTTGCAAAATAAAACAGATGAATAATCATCTATTTTATTAAAGATTTACCAGTCATTTCACTTGGTTTTTCTAAATTCATTAAATCAAGTATTGTTGGAGCTATATCGCATAAACTTCCATCATTTAATTCTATATCTTTTTTTGTTATGATGAATGGCACTAAATTTGTAGTATGGCTTGTTACTGGTTCTTTATTTTCATCCCACATAAGTTCACAATTCCCATGATCTGCTGTTATTAGCATAATTCCTTCATGTTCTACTAGTTTATTATATATTCTTCCTATGCATTCATCTAAAAATTCGATTGCTGTTTTACTTGCATCATAGCTTCCTGTGTGTCCTACCATATCTCCATTTGCGTAGTTTAATATTATTACATCATGTATATCTTTATCTATTTCTTCTAATACTTTTTCAGTTACTTCAAGTGCGCTCATTTGTGGTTTTAAGTCATATGTTGCTACTTTTGGAGATGGAACCAATATCTTATTCATTCCGTTATAATCTTTTTCTACTCCTCCATCAAAGAAAAATGTAACATGAGCATATTTTTCTGTTTCCGCTATTCTTAGTTGTGTTTTATTATTTTTTTCTAAATATTCTCCTAAAATATTATCGAGTGTTCCAAGTTCAAATGCAAATGGACAAGTTACACTTTCTACTACACTCATCATTGTAAGACATTCTAAATTATTAAATGTTTTTATTTGCATTCCCATTTTTTTAGCGTCTTCTAAATGATATGTTGGATTTGTAAGGCATGTAAATATTTCTCTTAATCTATCTTTTCTAAAGTTAAATGTTATTACTCCATCATTATCTTCTAAAGGCATATTATTTACAATTGATGGTACTACAAATTCGTCAGTTATATCATTTTCATATGAATGATTTACAACATCTGCAGCACTTTCAAATACTTCTGCTTCTCCATATACAAGTGCGTCATAATACTTTTTAAGTCTATCAAAATTATTATCTCTGTCCATCGCGTAATATCTTCCTGATACTGTTGCAACTTTACCATAATTTAATTTTTCTATTTCTTCGATGTATGTAAGAGCACTTTTTGGTGGTACATCTCTTCCATCTAGAAAGAAGTGATAATAAACTTCAACATTGTGACGACGAGCTAATTCTATTAGAGTTTTTAAGTGATCTATATGTGAGTGTACTCCTCCATCACTTAATAGTCCCATAATATGTAAATGAGAATTGTTTTCTTTTACATGATTTATTACTTTTAATATCTTTTCATTATCAAAAAATTCTTTATCTACTATACTTTTATTAATTAATTCAAGCGGTTGATATACAACTCTTCCTGCTCCAATATTCATATGTCCTACTTCACTATTTCCCATTTGTCCTTTTGGAAGTCCTACATATGTTCCTGATGCATTTAATTTACTATGTGGAAATTCACTCATTAGTTTATCAAAATTTGGTTTATTTGCATTTAAAAATGCATTTCCATCACTTTCATTTCTTATACCACATCCATCTAATATTGTAAGTAATATTGGTTTTTTCATGTTTTATTCCTCCTTATTTTGTAATGCTTTTTCATAAGAAACATGGCATTCATCATTTTCATCTTTTATGCAGTATCCAAATCTTCCTTTTACAGTTATCATTTTATCTAATATTTCAAATTTTAATTCTCCTGTTTCAACTGGTTCACTTTCTTTAGATACTGAACATGTTATATGTGGTGGTATAATTTTTCCATTTTCATTTGCATTTTTATAATATTTTTCTAATCTTTTATCTATTAATAATATAAATCCACTGTTATTTTTATCTGATGCATATCCTACTAATGTAACATCATAATAATTTCCTACTAACTCATCATACATGTCTTTTTCTTCTGGTTTATATTTAAATGTGCAGTGTAATATATCACTTGGTACTTCTAATTTATTTTTTTCTTTTTCTAATATTTTTTGTGCTTCTTCTCCTTCGAAAAATAATCCCTGATAATTTATCATAAATCCTCCTTAGTCAATTAATTCGCTATCTTGAAAAACTATTACATTTTCTAATTCTTTTCCGATTGTTTTTATTACTTGATTGTCATCATCTATTACTACTATTTGAGATGATGTTTCATAATTTTCTAAAAATGTTTTTTTCATATTTGAACTACTCATATCTGTTATTGTTTCTTTTGATAAAATAAATCTTTTATCTTTTTCAAAAAAAGGTGCAAATCTATCTAACCATTCATTTTTTAAATCAATTTGATAATCTTTTTTACAGCATGACAATATATGTAATGTTACACCTTTTAATTTTGATAATTCTTTTATTTTATTTATGTTTGTTAATAGTGGTCTTTTTTTATCAAAATCAAGTGGCATTCCAAATTCATATGCTGCGATTACTCCATCCATATCTACAAATAAATCTATATTTTTTCTTTTTAAAATCTCTTCTATTTTACTTTTAATATGCATACCATCACCATAAATATTTTATAACAAAATAAAATGAAAAGAAACCTTTTCATTTATAATTTATTTATCAAAAACACTTCTTACGTTCTTTTTTCCTAAGTGCATAGATGCATGAATTCTATCATGAGAATGGCTATGTCTTCCTATTCCATGCTTTGATTCATGAATTAAACTATGACTTATTTTTCTCTCTTCTTTTCTTCTTTCTAAAAGACTGCTTCTTTTTTTATCTTTATCTCTTCCAAACATATTTACACCTCTATTTTAATTATAACATATAATATTGCATAAAAAAATAAGACTTTAAGTCTTATTTTATCTAGCAGATTTTAAAACTAAAATATGTTCTTCAATCATAGCTGAAAGATTATTTTTTTCATTTAAAATACTTCTTTCAAGATTAGCAGCTTGTTCATATGATAATGCTTCTCTCCAGTTTTCTCCGTATTGTGCTTTATATTTAGCTTCAACTTCCATTGCAGCTTGTTTAGCTAATCTATCGATTGTTGCTCTGTGTTCTCTTAATACTTGAGCTCTTTCTCTTAATCTTCTTTCTCTACTTTCCATTTTTGGTTTCCCCCTTCTTTTTCAAAAACGTTCATATTATACCAAATAATTGTTTGTTTGTCAATTATTTTTACCAAATATAGGGGATTAATTTGTATTTTACTTTTAATTTATATGCTGAATATCCTTTTAATTTTTGTACTAAAACTTTTTCTTCGTTTTGTATTCTTAGTATTATTATCATTGGAAAAATTAAAAATAAGTAAAACCCATACAATGACCCTAATACTAATGGTATGCTTAGAAATAGTAAAATAACACTTAAATACATTGGATGTCTTATTACTGAATATAATCCTGTATCAACTAATTTTTGATTTTTTTCTACTTCTATTGTTCTTAATAAGTATTCATTTTCTTTCATTATTTTTATATATATAAAGTACGATAATAATAGTGTTATGCATGCGATTACTTCGATATAAAGTGGAATATTACTCCATTTATATTTAAAGTCTAGTCCGCATATTACAAAGTCAGAAACAAATAAAATACCTGAAAATAATATTACTATTTTTTGTGTTTTTTCCTTTTCTTTTGATTTAAGTCTTCTTTCTAATAATTTTGGTTTTTTTATATATAAATAAATCCCAAAAAATAAAATTGGTAAAAATAATACTAATAATAATAACCATGCATTATAATATTTGATTGTAGAAGACGATATAAATAATAACAAGCATGTAATGATAAGAGCACTTATATATTTAGTTATTGCTGAGAAAATAAGTTTCATATTATTTTTCTCCTTCCAATACGTTTTCAATAATAAATTTAGCCACACCATCTTCATCATTGGATGATGTTATTACATCACTTGCTTCTTTTACTTTTTCTATTGCATTTGACACAGATACTCCTGTTTTACATTTTTTTATTAATCCTATGTCATCATTATCATCACCAAAGAAAATAGAGTCTTCGAAACTTAAATTATTTATTTCAAATACTTTTTCTACACCTTTTAGTTTTGTTGCTTCACTGCTCATTATTTGCACTACTACATTATGAGCAACTGTGTAATATACATTTTCATCTATATATTCTTTTACCGTATTTATTGTGTTTTCATCTTCTATTCCTATTATTATTTTTAATATTTCATTTTCTTCTATAACTTTATTTAAATCATTTACTACTATTGTTTCAAAGTTATCTATTTTTACGTTTGAATATGCTGTATCTTTTGTTTCTATTGTTATTTTAAAATTGTGTTTTTTTAGAATACTAAGTATTTTTTTGATACTTTTTTTATTTATTTGATTAAATATCTCTTTATCTTTTGTTATTATTCTTGCTCCATTTGATAAAACTAATGAATCAAAATGTAATATATCATTATATTCAGTTGTATTTCTTAATGGTCTTCCTGTTGCAACAACCAAGTTCATGCCTTTTTCTTTACATTTTTTCAATGTATCAATTGTGTATTTTGATACACTTTTATCTGTATGTAAAAGTGTTCTATCTAAATCTACTATTATAGTTTTATATTTCATATTTTACCTCTAAACAAATTATACCATAAAAAAATAGGAATTACTCCTATTTCATTTTCCATGTTAATTCATAGTCAAAATTATTTATTTTATCATTTAATTTTGATATTCTTAGCAGAACATTTTCTAATTCTTCAAGTGATAATAAACTTATGTCATCATATTCATTTACTATTTTTAAATACTCAGATTCTGTTTCTTTTCTCACATTTTGCATTACATATGCTATCATTTTTAAAATATCTTTTTTATTCATTGATGAATCAAGCATATCTTCTAGCATATATACATTACAGAAGAAACTTGCGTATGATTTATCTATATTTGGTAATGATACTTTTTTAGAAATAATTCTTTCTGTTGTTTCATCTATTAACCATTTTACTTTTGATACTTCGATCCACACATGATCGCCACAATAATATGTATTTGCATTTGATAATAAAACTTGTTCATTTATATTTACTCTAATGTATCTTTTTCCATCGTGATAATATTCATTATATGTTACAAGTTCTCCATTTTGGAAAATTGTATATGTTTTTCCTGTTGGTATTAATATACCATTTGATTCATCAAATAACATTTTTTGATAATAATATTCAAGTGTTTCATCTACACTATGAGCACTTGCGAATTGTGGATATTCTCCAAATTCAACTTCATATGTATTATTATATCCTTTAGTTTTATTTCTACATATTTTTGAAAATACATCACTATATGTATCAATTACTATTCTTTGTGTTTCTTCTTGTGGCACTACTCTTGAGTTTAGTCCTAGTTCATCTGGTACTCTATCCATATCAGAACTATTTGGATCTCCACCTGCTATTAAGTACATATCTGTATATGCAGCTTTTTGTCCATATTGATTTAGAACTTCTATATTTTTTAATTCATTTTGTTCTAATATTTTTAATATAATACTTTCTTTCATAAATACCCCCTTAAATTATATTAATTATTTGCTTCCCTTTGTTCTTTTTCCATCATTAGTTTCCTATTAATATTATAGTTTACTTTGTCTTTAAATAGTGTATATAAGACTGAAGCAAGTGGTAAACCTACAAGCATTCCGATTGCTCCAAATAAGCTTCCACCCACACTGATTGCAAACAATGTCCATATTGGTGAAAGTCCAACTGAACTTCCAACTACTCTTGGATATATAAAATTATTATCTATTTGTTGTACAATTTGGAATACTAATATAAACATTAATGCTTGGAATGGACTTGTTATTGCGATTAGTATTGCTCCTACAACCATTGCAACTATTGCTCCAAATACTGGTACTAATGCTGTTATTGCAGTTAATACTGAAATTAAAAGTGCATATGGGAATCTTAATATAATTAATACAATAAACATAATTAATCCTAAAAGACTCGCGTCTATACATTGTCCTGATAAAAATTTACTAAATGTTTTATGAGTTAGTTTAGCAACATTCACTATTTTATCTGCTACATCATCATCTAGAAGAGCATATGTTATTTTTTTAGTTCCTTTTAATAATTTTTCTTTTTCACATAACATATATATAGAAAATATAATCCCTGTAAATATAGTCATGAATTTTGATATAAAGTTTGTTATAAATTCTACTGAACCATTTATTATTCCATTTAATACGGCAGAGAATATCGCTGAAACGCTTGATACACTAAATGCTTCATTTATCTTTGATTGTGCTTCCGGATATTTTATTAACAAATCACTTGTTAGCAATTTAACTCTATCTATCATTCCTGGAATAGTACCGATTAATGCTTTTATATTATCAACTAATTCTGGAACTAATAGTAAACAAACAAATAAAAGTATTAATACAATTATTAAAATTGATATAGCTATTGAAATTCCCCTTACATATTTACCTTTCATATTGAATTTTTTTTCGAAGAATTTTTCAATTTTAGACATTGGTATATTTAATATAAATGCTATTACCCCACCTAAAACGAATGGTAATATTACATTATATATAATTTTAAAGAAATCCAAAAAAATCTTTAAATTATTTAATATCCAATATGATAATACTCCGACTAATACTAAAAATATATATTTTTTTATTTCCGCTAGTTCTTCTTTTTTCATTTTTTTCACCTCAAATCAATGTTATTATATCACTTATATTCTTTTTAGTAAATTAAAAGGGAAATAATTATTTCCCTTAAATTCCAGCCTGTTTAAATGCAAGATTCATAAAATCAATTGTACTATTTTTATCCCATTCAAAAGGGTTTGATGTTGGACTATTAAATGTTCTTACTGAATTAAATGTTGTTCCTGATTCACTTCTAAGTTTTAAATAATTACTCCAATTGTCTATATATTTTAGATTTGGATAATTATTTGTACTTATTGCAGATGATGTTACATTATTTGAAAGATATGATTTCCAGTTTGAACTGTATCCACTTGTACATGCATTTGTACTATCTGATGTAACAATTTTATTTTTACTTGCAAGAGAGTGTTTCTCATTTAATGGACTATGTGATATTACATATCCTTTTACAGTATATCCAAGATTTTTTATTTCATCAATTTTAGAATTAAATTTATTTAATGCTGTTTTATGTGTACTTCCTGCTTTTATTGAGTCACATGTTAGTGATTTAACCATTGGATCTGTTAATGTAAAGAATATGGATACGTCAGTATATTTTTTATTTGTACCAAATCCATTATTTAAAAAGTTTTTGGCAGTAGTAAATCCTTTATCATATTGATAGTCAAAACCTGTATTTGAATAGAATACAAATCTTAATGTATTACTACTTTGACTATAGTAATTTGAATTAGACGATGTGTATTCTTTCATGTATTCAAGCATGTTTACTCCTTGAGTCGATGATAAAACCATTACAACCTTTTGTTTAACATATACCATGTATGTAGCAGTTTTTCCTCCATCATTTGTTTTTACTGTGATTTTTGTTTCACCAAGTGATTTTGGTGTTACTATTCCTCTTGAATCAACTGTTGCAACAGTTTGGTTACTACTTGACCATGTTACATTTTTATTTGCTGCATTAGATGGCGATACTTCAGCAGTAAGTGTAAGAGTGTTATTTGATTTTTTATTTAAGAAAAGAGTATTATTTGATGAAGTAATTTTTACTCCACTTACTTTTACTTTTGTTTCAACTTGATTAACATTTATTCTTACTTGTGCTGTTTTAGCTCCATCTTCTGTTGTTGCTGTTATTGTTGCAGTTGCATCCTTATTTGCTGCTGCTGTTACTTTACCGTTTGCATCAACTTTTAAAACACTTGTATCGCTACTTGTATATTTAACTTTTTTATTTGTTGCATTAGATGGTGTAAATATTGGTTTTAATGTTATTGAAGAACCATATTTTAATGTCATTTCTGATTTTTCAAATTTAATTCCACTAACTTTTACTACTTCTTGTTTAGGAACAATTGTAACTTCGACACTAGCGCTTACTCCATCTTGTGTTTTAATTGTTATTGTAGCTGATGCTTGTGTATTTACCTGAGCTTTTATTTCTCCGTTTTCTGATACACTTACGACATTTGAATTACTGCTTTCCCAAGTTAACTTTCCAATATACGCATCCTGTGGTGAAAATATTGGATTTAATTTTAATGTTTCTCCATAAGTTAATGATATTTTATTTTGTTCAAATTTAATATCTCTTATAAAATTAGGTCTATTTATATCAACAGTTATATCTTTTTTAACATCATATTTTAATGATTTTATGGTTAAAGTTATATCTTCTTCACTATATGATTTAACTGTTGCAATTCCAGTACTATCAACATATACAATTTCTGGATGGCTACTTACAAATGTTATATTAGGATTATCTGCTTTTGCTGGGTCTAACGTATATTTTATTTCGTATGTATCACCTATATTTAATTTTATATTTTCTTCGCTTACTATTATTTTCTTTAGTGGTACGATTCTATTTAAAAATAAGACTAATATTATAACTACAATTAATGCTACAATACATCCTATTGTTATACTTTTTATTGTTTTACTTTTTCTTTCTTGATCGTCAAAATATCCTTCTATCATATAATCACCTATTCTATTCTTTATTATAACATATAAAGGTAAAACAAAAAAGTGGCTTATGCCACTTTATTTGTATTTTGTTTTTTCATTTTGATAAACAATATTAACGCTAGTGTTGTTGTAAGAATAGCTATTACTATACATACAATCACAATAATATTTTTTGAGTCACTTTGTGTATTTGGTTTGTCATTTTTAATGTCTTCACCTTCTACCTCTATATCTAATGTAGTAGATGAACCAGCGTATTTTACTGTTAATGTATTAATACCTGGTTTTTTATCGTCAAACCCTAATACTTCAACATTTGAACTATTCAAACTAATTAATTCTGTTGTTCCATCTTCATATGTTACTAATAGAGCACCATTTGTTAAATCAAGTGAATCTTCTAAATTGTATTTTATAATAAATGGTTTTTCTATTACTTCTATAGATTTAATTGTTTTGTTTATTATTTCTACTTCAAAAGTACTTTCAACATTAAAGTATTTAACAGTTAATTTTTGTTTTCCTAATGTTTCATTGTTAAATCCTGAAACTGAAACTTCATCACTTGTCATACTTATTAAATCTGTCGTTCCGTCTTCAAATGTCACTTCTATTACACCACTTGTTAGATCTAGTTCATCAAAGTTTTGTAAATATTTAGTTTTCAAAGGTGACGAATTTACTTTTATTGATTTAACCTTTTTATCAATAATTTCAATTTCAAATGTTTTTGTTGTTCCCATATATTCAACTGTAATAACTTGTTTTCCTATTTTTGTTCTGTCAAATCCTTTTACAGTTACTT
Organism: Bacilli bacterium; assembly: GCA_045638445.1. Taxonomy (GTDB): domain Bacteria; phylum Bacillota_I; class Bacilli_A; order RF39; family UBA660; genus CAG-1000. The sequence continues at coordinate 15,356 of JAZUBJ010000045.1, forward strand.
TTTCATTATCAAGGCTTATATAACTTATTTTTCCATCTTTATCTTCTATTCCTAAATATCCACCTGTTAAATCTGGTTCCTCTATTGAGGTAGCTGATGCATTATATGCGTATGTTGTTCTAAGTGGTGAAACAAATGATGAGTCTTCTAATACATTTTGTGTTTTAGTTCTAACTGTTATTGTATATCTATAAGTTTTTCCTGCCACTTCTATTTCTATAGCTTTAGTACCTGGTGTTCTTGTATCGAATCCGCTTACTTTTGCATTTGTAATTGGCACACTACTATATGAAGAACCTCCGCTATAATTTTGCACTATTATTTCGCCTTTGTAATCAAATTCATCTCCTACGTAGTAAACTCTTGTTAATCCACTATCCCCTACTACTTCTGGTTTAGTTACTACTGATGAGGTTGGCTTTTTATTTGCATCTATAGTTGTTCCCGGTGAAACAGATTCAATTTCTTCTTTTTTATATGGTCTTAATATTATATAATGTTCACCAACTATATTATTTAAATATCTAGTTAATTTATCTCCCGTAATGCTATCGTATTTCTTTGTTTCATCATTATATCTTCTTAACCCGTAGTTTATATAGATATATATTCTTTCTTTATCTACATATACGGGTTTTCCATTTTTTTCTTCTCCAGTTGCAGTTTTTCTCGTAACAATTAAGATGTCTCCGTTTTCAAGTGTTTCTGGTTTTATTACTCTTGCTCTATCTGTTAGTAAATCATTTGTTTTTATTTTCCATGCAAGTGATGCTTTTACTGTATCATTTTCTTCATCATGATCTTCAGATATTCTTAAACCAAAGTAATTTCCATATGTAAATTTTCTTAATGTTGCAAATTCGTCTTTTTCATCTCCATCTGATTTTTTTTCTATTGTATATTTTGTTCTTACATTTGGTGTGTATTTTGAACTCATATATGGTTTATCTTTTGCTACTTGATATAAATCTTTAACTCTTATATCTCTTTTTTTACTACCATCTGTAAAAAATAATCCTAAATGCAATTCAAGGGCATCTTTATATATTGTATTTACAAAATCTGTATCTGATGATGGTTTATATGATTTATTGTTAATTTTATCATTATAATTATCAACCACTGCCTTTTTTTGGTCTGAAGTTAATCTTCTTCCAATTAGTGTTTCAATTTTACTTGTTGCTATATTTCCTGCTCTTCCTGTTGATACATAAATTTTACCATATAAATTTTCATCGTTTTTTACTTGTGCGGTATATTTAAGTGTAATTGTTTTTCCGGCACCTAAACTATTAATTGTCCATGTAATATTTGGTTTTCCTGCTTCTAAATTAATTTTTGCTGTTGAGTCAGTTGTATTTACTTTTTCAACCATTGATAAATCTATATATTCAGCTACTGTAAATTTCGGATATGCTTTACTAGAATTATTTGTTATTTTTATTTCATATGATAATTTACTCTTTAATGTTGCATAACTTTGATTATGAACATCTTCTGACATTACTTTTTCTATTTTAATATCAGGTAATCTTAATCTTGTTTTTGCAGTTTCTGTTAAATTTAGTGGAACACTAGTTCTTTCACATTCTCCATAAACGTCAAAGTTTTTACAAGTTGGAAAATCTTGTCTTTTTGGATTTACGATTCTTATGATTGCAATTTCAACTGCATCACCATATAGTTTGTCTTTCATGTCTATTTTTCCGTAAACAGCTCCATGCTTTGTTTCTACAACATCTGTTTGAGAATCGAAGTTATATCTTGCCCCATTTCCGTCATTTGATGTATTGTCTCCATTTGCTTCCATTAGATATATTATTCCGTCTTTTTTCTCTTTTACCATCATTGTATGGCCAGATTTTCTTTTATATATGTATATATCACCTGGCTCTACTTTATCATATATTTTATCTATAAATTTATTCTTTTCAGCTTCTGTTAAATCTTTTTTTGGTGCACTTAATCCAAATTGTTTATAGACTGGATAAATTGTACGTTCAACGCCTTCTCTTGCTGCGTACTCTTTCATCTTATCTGTTGGATTATTATTATAATAATATAATGTATTACCTGTTCCTAAAAAATTAAACCCATACATTAATAAATCTTCTGTTGAAGCTGGTATTTCAATACCTAATGCATTGTAGTATGTCATAAATATAAAACCACTACACACTGTATATATTTGATTTCTTGATGTTGCGTCTTCTGGTGAAGAATATAAACTTTTTCTGTAGGAATCATATTGTATATTAAGTCCTCTTTCATAGTATGCTCTTGCGGTATCTATAAGACCATCCATCATATCTTTATATTTTTCTTCATCCATTGGATCTGCTGCTGCATTAGTATGCATTGGCACTAAAAAAATCATTAAAAGAATTAAAAACCATTTTTTCATTTTCTATATACCTCTATTATATTAAGTATACCACTAATAAAAATTCTTTCAATAAAAAAAAACTTAGAAAAATCTAAGTTATATTCTCTTTTGGTGGAGCTGAGGAGGAGCGACCTCCTGTCCAAAATTCATTCCCATAGGACATCTACAAGTTTAGTTGGTTTTTATACTCAAATAATAACGTAGAGAGCCAACTTCTATTATTATTCAAAGTTTGTTAAACATTCGTCAGTATTCACAAACATAATACTAATATATCTCACTTTATGACTCCCATCTAAAATCTCGTGAGAAAAAGACTTTAGTGGAAGGCTCCTATATAACTTTTACTAAATTAAGCAAAAGCAGGTGCAAAATTAAAATCGTTTCCGATTATTTTATGGTTGCATTTTAAGTATGCCTACTACTTGCATCCTATCAAAACATAATTCTGTCGAATCAATACAGCCCCGAATTAATACGTATTATAGCATATTTTTTACATAAAATCTAGTTTATTGACAATTTAGTATTATTTTCATAAAATATATGTATGAAAAAAGATTTAATTAAAATAATTTGTATTAATTTTATAACTTGTTTAAGATTAATTGGGGCGTTTTCTTTACCATTTATCTTTGCGATTAAAGGGGCTTCTTTTGGAGCTTTAGTCACGATAATTTTGTTTGCTACGGATTTTATCGATGGATTTCTCGCAAGAAGATTAAATGCTAGTACTTTTTTTGGGGCTGGTATGGATGCATTATGTGATAAGTTATTAAATATTTGTTCTTTTTCTCTACTTGGAGTTAATTATAAAACTATGATGATTCCTCTTTTACTTGAATTATCTATTATGCTTGTTAATTATTCTTCGTATAGAGCTGGAGCTAATGTTAAATCTTCTAAACTTGGGAAAATTAAAACTTTTGTATTAGATGTTCTTGTTATAATATCATTTTGTATAATTTCTTTACCTGTATTTAATATTAAGTTATTTGATATTGTTATAAAAAATACAGATACAATTATTAGAATATTTAGTTATATAATTATTATATTTAGTTTAATTGCACTTGTTGATTATATTATTAAATTTGTAAAACATAAAAAATCAAAGCATAGTGTTAAAAATGTTATTAAATCAAAAGAATTAAAACCATTTAAAAAATTAATGAAAGATTTACTTAGTATTAAATATTATACTATTCATAAAGAAGAATCTATATTAGATCAGTTTTATGTCTAATTTTACACAATTATTCTTTTATGATAAAATATTATTTGGGAGTGAATAAATGAAAAAAATTAAAATATTATTAATTATAGGTATTGCTGTTATTGGTGCCTACTTAATACATAATAAATTTAAACATATAAATAGTGAACAAAAAGAAATTGATAAGTTTGTAAGTGAGTATTCTTTGATAACTGAAAATCATGGTTTTGAAATAATAAATGTTGCTGAAGCTGTTAACATACTAAATAATAAAACAGGAATTATCTTCTTTTGTAATCCTGGTAGTGATTGGTGTCAACATTATGCTAAAGTATTAGATGACATTGCTTCAGAAAATGATATAAAGAAAATATATTATGTAGATATAAAAAATGATAGAAATATTAATTCAAATAATTATAGAAAAATAGTTTTAAAATTACAAGATTATTTAGATTCAGATGATACTGGTAATAAAAGACTTAATATGCCAAATTTGACTTTTGTTAAAGATGGTAATATAATTTCTAATGACAATAGAACTTCTTTAGTATCCAGTGATACTACTCCAGAAGAATATTGGACACGTGAAAATATATTAACATTTAAAAATAATATTATAGAAAGTATTTTATTACTTGAAAATGATAATGTATCAACAGCTACTGCTAGTGATGAGGAATAACTTAAGGAGGAATATATGAATTATTGGATATATGCGGTTATATTATTATTACTATTTATTATTTCATTAGTGATTATTAAATTAAAGAGAAAAGATTTTCATATTGAAATTAATAAACTTATTCAATACTTAGGTGGTCTTGAAAATATTATTGATTCTCAAATTAATTTATCAAGATTAAAAGTTACTGTTAAAGATACTTCTTTAGTAAATAAAGAAGGTATTCAAAAGCTTGGTGCTAAAGGTATTGTAGAAATTGATAATGAGCTTAAAATAATTTTAGGACCTAATTCAAAACAATTAAAAAAATATATGGCTGATTTAAAAAAATAACACGTATTTTAAATACGTGTTTTATTTTAGTAATAATATGGATTATATGGATAATAGTAATTATTATATTGATATGGTCTAGGATATGGTCCAAATGCTGCACCTGCTACTCCACCTGTTACTGCTCCTAATAGAAATGGTGCTACAAATCCAAATCTGTCATTATTTTGATATTTAAATTTGCCGTACATATTTACCTCCTAGTTTAAAGTATGAAAAAAGCACAATTAAGATTGTGCTTTTAATCTATATAAATTAAACGATGGTTTGTTATTCAATCTAAAATCATAATCTAGTGTTCCCATTCCACCACTAATATATATTTTTGTAATTCCTCTTTCATATGATTCATCATAATATTTATAAGATGCTTCGTCTTTAAACAACCCTCCGATAAATGGTAATCTTATTTTTCCATTTAATGAGTGACCTCCTAATATTAAGTCTACTTCATATGTACTTTCATCAATATATTTTATAGTTTTTCCTTCGTGTAACATTACAATTGTATATTTTCTATTTTCATCTGAATAAAATTCAAATGATTTTGTCATATCGATTTTATTTTTTATTGAACTTGGTAGACCTACTATATACATTGACTCATTTGTTTTATAAAATACTTCTTCATACTCATTACTTAGTAATTTAAAGCCAGATGATGTTATTATGCTTTCATACGAATTTAGATCAAAATCAAAATCTCCATATATTGCATATTTACCAATGCTTGCTTCAAGTTTACTTAAATTTTCTATAATTTTCTTTTTATCATCTTCAGTTAATTTATGTTTATTTGATATTAAATCTCCTGTAAACAGAATTAAATCTGGTTCTAATATATTCATTTTTTCAACCATATTAGTTAAATCTTTTAAATCAGTTGTTGAACCATATAATAAATCAGAAAAATGAATTACTTTAATTCCGCTAAAATTACTAGTTAACACATCACTTTCTACTCTATACTCTCTTGTTTCTAATCCCGATGTTCCGACATATTTTGAATAAAAAACAATAGATGTACACAAAACTATTATAACAATTATCATTTTTACTATTTTCACTACATACCACCTTGAGATAAGATTAATAATGCTGTAAATGTATTATGTAAGCAGTGCATTATTATTGATGGAAATGTTGATTTACAGTTTTTATCCATAAGTGCAAAACCAAAACCTAAACTTCCATATGGTATGATATATAATAATCTTAATAATTTAAATCCAGGAGAAACTAAATCTACTATTAAATGACCTAATCCAAATATTATTCCTGATGTTAATGCAAATAAATATTTATTTTTGAATAATGGAGCCAGGCTTTTTCTAAATACCATTTCTTCCATAACAGGTGCTAATATACTAATCATAACTAACATAGGAAATGGATTATCAAATAGCATTGTTCTTACTTCTGTTTCATTTGTTGAGATACTTTTAAATATTATAAGTAATATTAAGTTTGATACCATCATTACTCCTAAACAAATGAAATACCATATCAATGATTGAGCTAATTTATTACCTGGTTCGTTTTTTAATTCTTTTGCTTCTTTTATAAAGTCTTTGTAATAAAATAATGCAATTATACCAATACATATTATTCTTGACATGATATCACATGCTAAATCATGTTTTACAAAACTATGTAATATTGAATATAATATTCCTGGAAAAAATAAAAATACTACAAAACTTATTAAACAAAATATTAAATTTTCAACAAAACTTCTTTTCGATGTTTCTTTTTTTAATATTTTTTTTATATCAAAATTATTGTTAATCATCTTATCACCTATTCTTATTATAACTCATAAAAAGAAAAAAGTTAATCTATTTTAGATTAACTTTAATATGTGTCTTTTTACCTTTTGATAATATAAATTTATCTTCAAACATGCTTGGAGTGATTAATAGGTTTACGTCTGTTACTTTTTCACTATTGATGCTTATTCCATTTCCAGAAACTAATCTTCTTGCTTCACTCTTTGATGGAGCAATTTTTACTGCAACTAGTAAGTCTAATATATTCATATTTTCAGTTAATTCAATTAGTGATTCTTCCATTCCTTCTTCACTATATCCTTTTGTAAATACTTCTTCACTAATTTTTTTAGCATTTTCTGCTTCTTCTACACCGTGAATATCTTTTACTACTTCGTAAGCTAATGCTTTTTGTGCGTCTCTTGCTTCTGGTGTTTCTTTTAATTTAACTTCTAGTGCTTCAATTTCTTCACGTGATAATAATGTCATTTTCTTTAAGTGATCAATTACAACGCTATCAGCAGTATTAATTAAATATTGATACATTTTATATGGACTAAATTTATCTTTATCTAGCCATACAGCATTTCCTTCACTTTTACCTATCTTATTACCGTTTTCATCTAATACAAGTGGCATTGTCATTCCATAAGCTTCTTTTCCAAGTGTTCTTCTTATTAATTCAATTCCTGAAGTTATATTTCCCCATTGATCGCTTCCTGCAATTTGAAGAGTAACTCCTCTTGTTTCATATAGATGTTTGAAATCAAGTGCTTGTAATAACATATAAGAAAATTCTGTAAAAGATAAACCAAATTCTAATTGTCTTCTAACTTTATCTTTATCAAGCATATAATTAATTGTAAAATGTTTTCCATAATCTCTTAAAAAACTAATTACATCTATATCTTTAATCCAATCATAGTTATTTACTATTTCACATCCTGTTATTCCTTTTACTTGTGCTGCTATTTTATTAAAGTTGTATGCAATATCTTCTTTTGACATTAATGGTCTTTCACCTTTTCCACGTGGATCTCCGATTAAAGCAGTTGCTCCACCTACTAATAATATTGGGTTATGACCATGTTTTTTAAAGTTTCTTGCAAGTACTAAGTTTGTGTAGTGTCCAATATGAAGAGAATCTGCTGTTGGGTCTGTTCCCCAGTAGAAAGTAACATTTCCATCATTAATCATTTTTTCAACTTCTGGACTACTTACATCTTGTATCATTCCTCTCCATCTTAATTCATCATATAATTTCATTTTATTTTCCCTCCTTATTTGTAGAACCGATTCCACCAGTTCTTACTTTGTCACATTTATCATCTGTTGTTATTAAATATTTACTAAATATTCCTTGTACTATTCTGTCACCTATTTTAACTTCAAAATCTTTTTCTCCATGATTTATTAGTTTTACTGAGAAATGACCTTCATTATCTTCGTTATTATAGAAATCTGCATCTATTACGCCAACATTATTTGCAAGACATACATCATATTTATAACCAAGAGAACTTCTTCCGATTAAATATAATACTTCATCTTTATTCATTCTAACTTTTAATCCAGTTCTAAAAACCATTGATTTTCCTGGTTTAATAACTCCTGCATTTAAGCTTCTAATATCGTATCCTGCACTTTTAGCACTATGTCTTTGTGGTAATTCATAATTATTATATAGTTCTAAATCATCACATATGTCTTTTTTAAATTGTTCAAAACTTATTTTTTCAAATTTTCTCATTTTTCCTCCAATAAAAAAAGTACCACACATAAGGACGAACTATATCGTGGTACCACCTTAATTTATACTCATAGGACTATATCGCGTCACCTAATAACTCCAAAATCGTAACTTCATTATAAATAATTTATTAGTTCTCAACTACCACTAACTCTCTGTAAAATACATTATAACTACTTTATTTCTTCTCAGTCATTAGAAAAAGTATAATTTATTTATTCAATTTTGTCAATAATGGAATTTATTTAATGCTGTTTATTGATTCACTTTTTATCATCTTTAATAAGAATAAAAAAATTTTACAAATAAAAAAGACACATTTGTGTCTAATTATTATCCTCTACTAAAATATTTACCATCACGAGTAGTGATAACGATTTCATCACCCTCTGAAATAAATAAAGGAGCTTTTAATTCATAACCAGTTTCGATAGTTACATCTTTTTGAGCACCACTAGTAGTATTTCCTTTAACAGCATCTGGAGCACTAATTACTTTATAAGAAACTTTTTCTGGTAAGCTAATACCAACGATTTCTCCTTCGATAGTCATAGATTCAACATCTAATCCTTCTTTTAAGAATTTAGCATTATCTCCGATTACACTTGCTTCAAGTTCGAATTGGTCATAAGTATTCATATCCATAAATACAAAATTATCACCAGCAGCATATAAATAAGATAATTGACTCTTTCTTACATCTGCTTTTTCCATTTTAATACCAGCATTAAATGTAATTTCTTGAGTAGTACCTGCTCTTAAATTTTTAAGTTTTGTTTTAACGAAAGCACTACCTTTACCTGGTTTAACATGTTGGAAATCAACTACTTGATAAATAACTCCTTCATGTTTAATAGTCATACCATTTTTAATATCGTTTATATTGAACATCATATACTATGCAGCCTTTCTTTCTTTATGAGCAGTAGTTTTGTTACATTTAGAACAGAATTTCTTAATTTCTAATTTACCTTCTGTATTTTTCTTATTTTTACTTGTTAAATAATTAATATCTTTACATACAGTGCATTGTAAAGCAATTCCTTCTCTATTTTCTTTCTTTGCCATATGGAATTTCCTCCTTTTTGTACGTATAAGATTATAGCAAATAAAAATTAAGTTTACAAGCATAAATTATAACTTTCTATATCAAAAATATAATTTTTGTGATAAAATATGCTCGTAATTGAAGGGACTGAATAAAAAATGAATAAAAAGTGTGTTTTAGTAACTGGTGCTAGTAGTGGTATTGGAAGTGCTATATGTAGAAAATTTGCTCATAATAATTATGAAGTTATTTTACATTATAATAGCCATGAAAAAGAAATATTAGATTTAAAAAATGAACTAGATAAAAAATATAACTTAGACTGTTTATGTGTTAAATGTGATTTACAAAATGAAGATGAAATTAATAATATGTATAATATAATTAAAGGAAAACATGAATATATTGATGTTCTTGTAAATAATGCTGGTATTGCACTTGATACTTTATTTGAAGATAAAACAAAGGAACAATTTATTAAAACATTAGAAATTAATCTTGTTGCTCCATTTTTACTAAGTAAATTATTTGGAGAAGATATGTTAAAAAATAAAAATGGTAATATTATAAATATAAGTTCAACTAATGGAATTGATTCTTATTATCAATATAGTTTAGACTATGATTCTTCTAAAGCAGGACTTATAAATTTAACTCATAATTTAGCAAATCACTTTGCTCCATATATTAGAGTTAATTGTGTGTGTCCTGGTTGGGTTAAAACTCCAATGAGTAAAGAACTTGGAGAAGAATATATAAAAAGTGAAGAAGAAAAAATATTACTTAATAGATTTGCAGAAGACACGGAAATTGCAAACTTAGTTTATTTTTTATCATCTGATGAAGCTTCTTATATAAATGATAGTATTATTAAAATAGATGGTGGTGTTAAACGTGGAATTAATTAATAAATGTGAACATGAACTTGAAAGTATTTTTAAAGCAATAGATAACAATACTTTAATAAATAGTAAAAAAGTAATTGATGCTTTTCATGAATATAATTTTTCTGAAAGTGATTTAAATGGAAGTGTTGGTTATGGCTATAATGATCAAGGTCGTGATAAACTTGATAAAATATTTGCTTATGTTTTTGATGCTGAGAGTGCTATTGTAAGAAATCAATTTATTTCTGGTAGTCATGCTATAACTATTGCTCTTCAAGCAATGTTAAGACCAAATGATACCCTTTTTGCGATATCAGGAACTCCATACGATACTTTACATGAAGTAATTGGAATCAAGCCAAATAATTCTTCATTAATGAGCTTTAACGTTAATTATAAAGAAATTGACTTAATTGATAATGATTTCGATTATGATAAAATTCGTGAAGCTTGTAAAGAAAATATAAGATTAATACATATACAAAGATCACGTGGTTATTCTTTAAGAGATTCATTAACTATAGATAAAGTAGAAAAAGTTATTAAAGTTATTCGTGAAGTAAATAAAGACGTTAAAATCTTTATTGATAACTGTTATTGTGAATTTGTAGAAAGTACTTCTCCTATTAGTGTTGGTGCCAACTTAATTGCAGGTTCGCTAATTAAAAATTTGGGTGCTGGTATTGCTACAAATGGTGCTTATATTGCAGGAGACACAGAACTTGTTGATTTATGTGCAGAGAGGCTTACCGTTCCTGGTGAAGGACGTGAAGTTGGACCTTCTCAAGGCGTTAATAGACAAATAGCTCTTGGACTTTATATGGCTCCAAAAGTTGTTTCAGAAGCTTTAAAAACAGCTATTTTAACAAGTAAAGTTTTAGAAGAAAAAGGATTAAAAACAACACCAAGATATAATGATAAACGTGCTGATATTGTTCAATTAATTTATTTTAATAATAAGGAACAATTAATAAATTACGCGTGTTCTATCCAAAAAAGTGGTGCAGTTGATTCACATGTTTGTCCTACACCCTCTCCAATGCCTGGATATGACAATGATATAATTATGTCTTCACCATCATTTACACAAGGTTCTTCTATTGAACTTTCATGTGATGGACCTATTAGAGAACCATATGTTTTATTCCAACAAGGAAGTTTAACTTATGAATATGGTAAACTAGCTATAATGAATGCAATTCAAAATTTAAATGAATAAATAATTATTAATTATATATAATTTATAAGGAGGAAACATGAATAAAAATCTAATTATAAATTATATTGAAAAAATAACTAAACAAGATATACAAAAATATATATCAAAAGAAAACATTGAACATACAAAAGAAGAAATTGATATAATTTATCAAGCAATAAAAAATGATTACAATGAAATACTAAATAATTTTCAAAATTATATTTTAAAATTTAAAAATAGATTAAATACTAACTTATATAATAAAATTATTGAAAAGTATAACCAATATAAAAAGTTTATTGAATAAAATCAATAAACTCTTTTTTTCTGATCATATCAATTTCATATTTATATGGAGGATACTCATCTTTTGTATTTCTATTTACATAAGGACTTTCTAGTATGAATGGAATACCATTTAATCTTTGATTATAAATTACATTTATTAAGTTATCAAAACCAATTGTTCCATATCCTAAATTCGCATGTCTATCTTTATGACTAGCACATGTATTCATACTATCATTAACGTGTACACATTTTATTTTATCTATTCCTATTTCTTTATCAAACTCGTCTAAAAACGCATCAAATTCGCTTATATTAATGCCTGAATCATTCATATGACAAGTATCTAAACAAAAAGCTACTCTAGATTTATCTTCAATTCCTTCATACATAGTTTTTAACTCAGTAATATTAATTCCAAGTTCATTACCTTTTCCTGCCATATATTCAAGTAAAATAATTGTATCTTTTGTTTTACTTATTACTTCATTTAATCCAAGAATTATATTATTAATTCCCTCTTCACGAGTACAATTAACTGCGCTACCTGGATGAAGTACTATTTTATCAAATCCAAGTTCTTTAACACGATTTAACTCATTTACAAAAAATTCAACATTAAATTTTGTTTTTTCTTCATCTGCACGATTAGCAAAATTTAAAATATATGGAGCATGAATAATAACGTTTTTAGGATTAATTCCACTTTCAATCATTAATTTATATCCTTCATATGTTAACTCTTCATTTAACCCTGCTCTTAGTGTACTTTGAGCAGAACCAGTATATATCATAAATGTATTTGCATTATATCCTAGTGCTTCTTTTACAGCACCTACTAATTGAGTTTTACTATTAAAACTAACATGACTTCCTATTATCAAATCCATAATATCACCCACAAAAATTATATCAAAAATCATGCAATAAAAAAAGATGAATCGCTTCATCTTATTTTATAACTTATTAGTCAACTTTAGCTTTGTCTCCAGTTGTACAACCAACAACAGCAGCTCCTGTTGTTCCACCAGCAGTTAATTTTAAACTATCAGCATCCATGTATTCTCTAACATCAACTACATTTACCTTTGATTTATCCATTGATGCAGCTGTTGCTACAGTTCCATTTGTTGCACCATTTAAGTTATCATAGCAGAAGTTGTTATCATAAATAATTACTCTTTCGAATCCACCATTACGATTGAACCAAATTAAGTAGTTTTTAGCTCCACCATCCATGTCTAATTCATCAACTGTTCCTACTTTACCAACTTGATAACTACTTTCACAATTACTGTTGATTTCACTATGGCATTTTACGAATACTACTTCTTTTCCACCAGCTAACATTGCATTTTGCATAAATGATGTTTTTGCTGTATCCATATATTTTTGTACTTCAGTAACAAATGAATTAGCTTTAGCTTGGTTGAACATACCTAATACATTTGGCATTGCAACGATAACTAAGATAGCTAAGATTGCGATAACTGCTAATAACTCAACTAATGTAAATCCTTTCTTTTTCATTTTTAAT
>JAZUBJ010000046.1:0-13091 GCA_045638445.1 Bacilli bacterium
TAGAAAGATTATATAAAGAATTACATTTTAAGGGATATAAGTTTATTAATAATGTTAATTTATTTAAGAGGGCTTGTTATCATATTATAAATAATGAATTTGAAAAAAGTTTTTTAAAAAAATATTTTAATTCTTATAATACTCGAGTCTAAGTTCATTATCTAATTCATTGAAATCTACTTCATCATCAAACAAAGAAAGTTTTGATTCTTTGGCAAATTCACTAAATGACAATTCATCTTTTAATGAGAATTTAAATTCTTATGGAAATACTAATAATGATTTTACAACTCAAATGTCTAGTTTATTAGATTTAGGAAATTAATAATAAAAGCTATATCTTTTGATATAGTTTTTTATTTATAAAATATTTAATTATAGTTTGACAGTTTTAAATATATGTGTTAAAATATCCATGTTTGTAGAAATCTTTCTCTACAACCGCATCGAAAAGGTTTATAAATAAAGTGAAAACTTTTACCTTAAAAGCGAGTCTTATTGAAGGAGGAATAATATGAAAGCAATATTTGTAACTGGTGGAAAACAATATATGGTTGAAGAAGGACAAGAACTATATGTTGAAAAGTTAAACAATGAAGTAGATAGCGAAGTTGTTTTTGATGAAGTTTTATATGTTGATGGTAAAGTAGGAACTCCTACTGTTAAAGGAGCTAAGGTTGTTGCTAAAGTATTAAAACATGGTAAACAAAAGAAAGTTTTAGTATTTAAATACAAACCAAAGAAAAAATATAGAAAAACTCAAGGACATAGACAACCTTATACTAAGATTCTTGTTAAGTCTATTAATAAATAATGATTAAAGTAAGAATTAGTAAGAATAATAATATCATTGATAAGATAGAATGTATTGGTCATGCAGGATATGCTGAGTATGGTAAAGATATTGTTTGTGCTTCTTTTAGTACAATGATAGTTACTACAATTAATTCTATTGTTAATATCGATGAGGATGCTATTAGTTATACTGATACTAATGATTTGAAAATTGTTAATATTAAGAAAGATAATATAACTAATAGTTTACTTAATACTCTAGTTGATCTTATGTATGAACTAAGAGATAGTTATGATAAAAATATTGATATTAAGGAGGAAAGCCATGATTAAAATGAATTTGAATATACAATTATTCGCATCTAAAAAAGGTGTAGGTTCTACTAAAAACGGTAGAGATTCAGCTGGTCGTAGATTAGGAGCTAAGCTTTCTGATGGACAAACTGCTAAGGGTGGATCTATTATCTATCGTCAAAGAGGAACTAAAATCTATCCAGGAACTAACGTAGGTATGGGAAAAGATCATACTTTATATGCTAAAGTTAGCGGAATCGTTAAGTTTGAAAGAAAAGGAAAAGATAAAAAACAAGTTAGTGTTTATGAGAACTAATAAGTTCTCTTTTTTTTGGGCAAATTTTATCACTTTATTTGATAATTATACATACTTTATAGTGTAAGATAAAGGAGTGATTGTATGTGTAATAATTGTGATAATAATAGTAATTGTATCCAAGAAATATTACAAGTTATAAATGTTCTTCAAAATAATGCTTGTCCTGATAATTGTTTACTTTCTTGTGATAGACCTGCTCTTGGTGGTGGTCCTAACTGTATAATTTGTAATACAAGGCCCATAATGATTTATGCTTGTGGAAGTAATGGTGTTGCTTGGAGTATGCCAACAAGTAGAACTGAAACAGATGATACTAGTAATGTATTTAGAGTTGAAAAGATTGATGGATGTTGTGCAACATTTAGAGTTCTTACTACAAATCCTGATACTACAAGTGTTTATCCATATGTTGCAACAGATTCAATATTTACTATGAATATTAATTGTTTGTGTTCTATTAGATGTTTAAATGATACTTATATAGAATGTATATAAAAAAAGAGAGTTAATTCTCTTTTTTTATGTTAAAATAGTTTGTAGAGGTATAAAATGAAAGATTTTGAAAATGAACTTTATAAAAACGGTATAACACTAATAGGTGGAGTAGATGAGGTTGGGCGTGGTCCACTTGTTGGTCCAGTTGTGTGTGCATGTGTTGTTTTGCCAGTTGATTATTTCAATGAAGAAATTAATGATTCGAAAAAAATTAGTGAAAAAAAGAGAGAAAAACTTTTTGATATTATTATGAAAGATGCTTTAGGTGTTGGGATTGGTATGTCTAGTGAGAAAGTTATTGATGAAGTTAATATTCTTGAAGCAACTAAACTTGCAATGAAGGAAGCTATTGATAAATGTAGTATTAAACCAGAACATGTTTTAATTGATGCTGTTAAACTTGAATTAGATATTCCAAGTACATCAATTGTAAAAGGAGATGCAAAAAGTCAAAGTATTGCAGCTGCAAGCATTATAGCTAAAGTCACTAGAGATAGAATGATGGATGAGTTAGATAAAAAACATCCAGAATATTTATTTAAGAAAAATAAGGGTTATGGAACTAAAGCTCACATAGAAGCAATTCGTAAATATGGTATTATAGAAGAACATAGAAAAACATTTGCTCCATGTTGTGAATATGTAAAATAAATATGTTGTAAAAAAATTGTTTTTTAGTTGAAAAAAATTTTTTCTTATAGTATTCTTAAAATAGGTGATGATAGGAAAGGGTGTGAATAAATATTTTTGTGATTTATTTACATCCTTTTTTTTGGGAGGTAATATGTCAGTCAAAAAGAATAATGAAAAAAATTCAAATCAAGAATTCAATTCTGATGAAATCTTGTCTATTTTATCAGAACGTTTAGCTAAGGGGGAAAGTGTTAATAATTTATCTAAAGAATTAAAAATTAGTAGTTATGATTTATTTGGATATGTTAAACAATTAAAAGATGGTGGGGTTAATATTACTTTTACTGATGTTGGAGATGATGTTAAATTATCAATTTCACATCAACCAGATTTTACTAAAGAAAATGTTTATAGAATTAAAACAGACGATAATCATACTAAGATTGGTGTTATTTCTGATTTAAGATTTGGTAGTAAAAGCGAACAAATTGCTATGTTGAATGACATTTATAGAAAATTTGCTCAAGAAGGTGTAAGTTATGTTATAGTAGCTGGTAATTTACTTGAAGGTAAATATAATAAAACTGAAGAAACTAAATTTGGAAAAAGTTTGATTTCTAATGATGCTTATGGTCAAGCTGATCATTTGATTAAATATTTCCCATGTGTTGAGGGAATTCAAACTTTATTTATTACTGGTGATACTGATCATACTTGGGGAAAAGATTTGGATGTTGGTAAATATATTGCTTCTAAAAGAGAAGATATGATATATTTGGGTCCTAAAAATTGTAATTTACATTTTAATAATGTTTGTATTAAAGTTGAAAGTTTAAAGAAAACAGGAGAATCATATACGATTGCTTATTCTCCTCAAAAATATAGTAGAAGTATGTCAAGTTATGAGGATTATGATGCGATTTTATTAGGTGGTACTCTTACTGCTCAGGAGTTTCCTCAAATTAGAGATACTAGAATATTTGCTATTCCATCTGTTGTTGAGAGAACTCCTAAAATGAAAGCTTTAAGTCAACAAAATACAATGGGGTCTTATACATTTGATATTAATTATACTAAAACTGGTAAATTGTCTAAATTGAATTCGTTTTTGTCTCCATATTATTTACCAAGTAAGGAAAATTATTTAACTGTTAAACCTTTATATCTTGGTAAAGGTGAAGAAGATGAGTTTGTATATAAGAAAAATAATAGAAGACGTGGTGGTAGCGAGCTTTTTGATAGACTTGATAAGTTATATAGAATGATGAAGAAAGAAGAAAGTTTTAATTCTTTAAAAGAACGTCTTGGTATGAGTGAAAATGAACTTTTTGGTATTATAGATATGCTTCAACAATATGGTCGTGAAATAGAAATTGTTGAAATTAATAATGAGCTTGTAGTTCGTAAATTTTTTCAAAAAAGACGTCATTATGAGGTTAAACCTCCTAAAGAAGAGTTGCATATGAGAGAGTTCGGTGTTGTATCTGATACTCATTATGGTAGTATTTGGTGTCAACCTAGTATGGTAAATACTTTTGCATATGAAGCATATAACAGGGGAATTACTGATATGTTTCATATTGGAGATATATCTGATGGAGATTATTCAAGAGTTAGACCTAATCATGTTGGTGAAGTATTTTTATTCGGTGCTACTGCACAGGTTGATTATACTGCGAAAAATTTACCTAAGTATCCTGGTATGAAATGGAAAGTTATTACTGGAAGTCATGATCAGAGTCATACATTTAATTATGGTCCTTTTGTTTTTGGAGAAGAACTTGAAAAAAGACGTAGTGATGTTGAATTTTTAGGTCAAGATAGAGGGTATGTTTATTATGATAATTGTAAGATAGAATTATTTCATCCGGGTGGTGGGACTTCTAGAATATTATCTACAAAACCTCAAAATGGTATTGATCAAATGCCCAGTAATACAAAACCAAATTTATCTTTGAGAGGACATTATCATAAAGTTTATTATATGTTATATAGAAATATTCATTTGCTTTTATGTCCGTGTAATGTTGATCAATCATCATTTATGATGAAAAACGAACTTCCTAATTTGATGGGAGACTATTTTGTTAAGATTTGGTATGATGATAATGGCGATATTCAATATATAGAAACAGAACCTATGATTTTTACGCATGAAGATGTTCGTGAACGTGATTATGAGAATCCAAAAAAATATATTAGAAATAAAATTTTAAAAAATAATAAAAAGCATTAAAATTTAATGCTTTTTATTTATATTAATGATATAATTATTATGATAGGAGAGTTGTATATATGATATTAGATGTTATTAATCAAACCTATAATTTTAAAATATTTATTAATAGTACAGGTTTTACTTTTTGTGTACTTTTATTTATGATTATTTTAAGTATTATTTATTATCGAAAAAGGAAGAGTGGTACAAGTACGAGTTCATTGTTTTTTGCTTTGATGATTCTTGTTTTTTTACCTTTAATATTTGAAATATTAAGCTATGCTTCAGTTTGTTTTTTGCCACTTGATTTTACTTATAGAAAGTCGATTATTGATATTTGTTTTTCAATTTTTATAATTTCTTCAATGTTTTGGTTGTCTATTTTTACTTTCTATGTTGTTGTTTTAATTATTAAAAATGTTTTTAAAAAGATGCAAGGAGATGATAGTAAGTTGTTAAAATACAGAATTATTGCATATTCTCTTTCTTTAGTTTCTTGTATTATTTTGGGAATGTTTTTGTCTTATGATATTATGTATACTGGTGCAAATGGTTTATTATTTTTATATGGTGGAGCATACTATTTTATTAACTTATTTTTAATGATTGCATTTATTGTTCTTTGTCTTCTTTTATTTATATATAAGAAGAAAATTCCTAATTCGTATTTTGTTCCTTTTGTTGTGATATTTATTTTGTATATGGCGTTAATGCTTCTTGCAGTTTTTTATAAGTATTATTCAAATAATTTAGTTTCTTTCTTTGGATATTTAACAGCTATTTTGTTCTTTACTATAGAAAGCCAAGATATTCAAATTTTAACTAATTATAAGAAGAATATTGAACTTGAAGAAATAGCTCGTAAAAATAAACAAAAACTTTTAACAAATATGTCTCATGAAGTTAGAACTCCGCTTTATAATATATCTGGTTATGGAGATTTTATAAAATCAAATAATTTAACTGAAGAAGATAAAATTAATTATTTTAATAACATTAATTCTTCTGCTTTAGTTCTTAAAAATATTGTTCAAAATTTATTAGATGTAGCAAATATTCAATCAAGCCGTGATAGTGTTAAATTGTCTGATTATAATACTAAGGATTTATATTTAAATATCAATAATTATATTATCCAAAATAATAAAGAAAATATTATTTTTACATTTAATTATAATCATGAAATTCCATGTATGTTAAATAGTGATTTTGATAAATTATATAAGGCTTTAACTAATATTTTATTGAATGCATATAATTGTGTTGAATATGGTGAAGTTAGTCTTGATATAAATGGAACAAAAATAGATGATCAATATTATGAAGTAGTTTATAAAATTTCAAATTCTGGTCATGTTATGAAACAAGAAGAATTTGAACTTAATATTCAAGATTATATTTCAAATGCTAAAAAGATTGATTATGTTAAACTTGGATTTATTATTGCTAAAGAGTATATTGATATGCTTGGTGGTAATGTAGAATTTATAAATGAAAAGGGAAAAGGTACTCAGTATATTATTAAATTAAGAGATAAAATTATTGATGCTAATCCTGTTGGTAATATTATATAGAAAGGAGTATTTATGGAATATGGTTTATTGCCTGTAGAGGCAGCAATTTCTTTTATGATAGTTTTATTGCTTATATATAATAAGAAGCAACAATTTAAGACTTCTAAAACAATTCTTTACAAATATTTTTTGTATACTGGGTTAATGTATGGTGTATTGTTATTTGTTGGTATATGTTTACTTAAATATACTGGTAAAAATCTTTTTTCTGTATTTGTTTGGAGAAGTCAAGGATTGACTTTATTTGCTACATGGATTATGTTTTATTTTTATTGTTTAACAACTGTCTATGATATTAATGAAACTAAATTTTTTAAAATTATATCTTCTAAATTAGAATTTAAACTAATAAGTTTATTTTTAATAATATATTTAATTGCAATATTTATGCCATTTTATATTTCTTTATTTGATAATATTGATGTTAATAATATTGAAATATTTACTAAAGATTCTTCTACAACGATATTAATATTACTTATTATTTCATCTATATCATTATTTTCTAGAATTATTCCTAGTAGAAATAAATTATCAAAGGAATTTATATTTTCTGCGATGTTTGGTTGTTTAATTTGTTCAGCTGTATGTGTATTTCATTTGTTTTATCATGCTAATACATTTTTACCACTTGTATTTGTAGTATTTGCATATGTTTTATATTTCTTTGTAGAGAATCCAGATATATTACTTTTACAAGAAACTATTAAACTTCAAAATAATACAAATATTGGGCAAAATCGTTTAGATTTCTTTGGTGGACTTGATGATAGTATAAATAATCCAATTGATAATATTTTGTTAACTTGTAATAATGTTAAAAATAGTAAATATTCATATACTAAAGAAGAAGTGGATTCTATTTTAAATAATTCAAATGAACTTTTAGATAAATTATCTTCTATTTTTGATTCTTCTGTTATTAGAAATGAAGTTTCTCTTAATAGTAAGAATTATGAAGTATCTGATCTTATTCATGAAATAACTGAAGTTTTAAAAGAGAAAATCGGTAATAAAAAATTAAGATTATGTTTAAATTTTTCACCTAATTTATCTTCTAAATTACGTGGTGATTATGATAAAATTTCTCAAATTTGTTCTATATTAATTTCTAATGCTTGTAGTAACACAACTTTTGGTAAAATTATGGTTACTTTAATGAGCAATAAAAATGGAAATAAAGAATTACTTACTTTTAAAATTATGGATACTGGTGAAGGATTAAGTATAGATGATCAAAAGAATTTCTATACTAATATTGATAAGTGTTCTGCATATTTAAAACAAACTAAGAATTTAGTAAATAAACTTGGTGGTAAATTTTGGTTTAAAAGTACTGAAAGAATAGGGTGTACATATTTTGTGCAATTTGAACAAAATATTGTTGATAGTAGTCCTATTGGTAATACTTTAGGTAAAAAGACTGTTATTTCAAATGGTCCTGTTGATTATTCTAAATTTAAGTTATTAATTGTTGATGATGATGAAATGAGTTTAAAATTAAGTGAAAAAATATTTAAAAAATTTGGATTTAAAGTTTCATTGTCTTCTAATGGTAGTGATTGTATTAATAAAATTAAATCAAATGAAAAATATGATATGATTTTTATGGATATAATGATGAGTGATTTTAATGGGGTAGAAACTCTTAAAGCAATTAGAGTTCTTGAAGATTATGAAATTCCTCCAGTAGTTGCTTTTACTGCTAATGCCCTTGCTGGTGTTAAAGAAGATTATTTAAATGAGGGATTTGATGATTATTTAGAAAAACCTCTTGTTTATAAGGAATTATCAAGAGTATTAAATAAGTATTTTAATAAATAATTTGACTTTATTAAAAAAATGTGCTAAATTTATTGTACGAGCGAAGAAAGTGTTATGGTAACGCACTGAGGCTGTATAAATAGAGTGATTCTTCTAGAATAACTAGGGTGGAACCGTCCGATTGGACCCCTAGGAGTTCTAGAAGTTTTTTTTTTAGGAGGGAATTATGGATAATTTTAATGAGAATAATTTTATTTATATTTCTAATAGTTCTATTTCATTTGATCATAGAAATGTTGATACTAATGAATCTGAGTTATTTAGAGATTTAAATAATGATGAAATTGTTTCTTTAATTATTAATAGGTTTATTAATAATGGTAGTATTGGCGGCGTTGCCTACGGCATCGCAATAAAAGAAGGTATACAAAGAAATGTCATTGAAATGATAGATGGCAAAAGAATGATAATAGATAAAGAATTATCTATTTCAGATTTAAATAATATACTTAATAAATATCAAGAAGACAGAATTAATACTATTAATAATGGTTCTTATAATATGATAGAATTAATTCCTGGTAATATTTATTCAAGTAAATATCAAATAGTAGGAGATAGATTAAAAATATATTTATCTCGTAAATTAAAAAATAATGAGTTTGAAGAAACAGAATTTTATTTTTTAAAAGATTTGATTGATGAATTATTTTATGGAGAAATTGTTAGTATAAGAGGTATGGAAGATAAAAATATGTTAACCTTTTATTTAGGAAATGATAATAGTGATCATAAAATAAAACTTACTAATATGGCTAATTATAATTCATTAATTTATGCTTTAATTAGCAATCATAATATTGAATTAAATGAAAATATAAATAGAAAATTGAAAAAAGAAGGAGAAAATTAAAAATGAATGATAGTAAAATAACAATGGAAGAACTTACAAATTATTGTAAGAATTATGGATATATATTTCAAGGAAGTGAAATTTATGGAGGACTTGCGAATACTTGGGATTTTGGTCCTTTAGGAGTTGAACTTAAAAATAATTTAAAGAAAGCTTGGCTTAAAAGATTTGTACAAGAAGATGTTAATAATGTTGGTCTTGATAGTGCTATTTTAATGAATACTAAGACTTGGGAAGCAAGTGGACATTTAAAGACTTTCTCAGACCCTCTAATTGATTGTAAGTCTTGTAAAACTCGTCATAGAGCAGATAAATTATTAGAAGAAGCAGGGTATGCAGATGCAGCTGGTTTATCAAATGATGATATGGTTGCTAAAATTAAAGAGTTAGGAATTGCTTGTCCTGATTGTGGAGCAAAGGATTTTACAGATATTAGAAACTTTAATTTAATGTTCAAAACATTCCAAGGAGTTACTGAAGATAATAAAAATGTTGTTTATATGAGACCAGAAACTGCTCAAGGTATTTTTGTTAATTTCAATAATATTCAAAGAAGTATGAGACTTAAATTACCATTTGGTGTAGGACAAGTAGGTAAGAGTTTTAGAAATGAAATTACTCCAGGTAACTTTATTTTTAGAGTTAGAGAATTTGAACAAATGGAACTTGAATTTTTCTGTAAACCTGGTACTGAACTTGAATGGTTTAAATATTATAAAGATGAATGTAAAAAATTCTTAATGGATTTAGGTATTAAAGAAGAAAGATTAAGACTTAGAGATCACTCACAAGAGGAATTAAGTTTCTATAGTAATGCAACTACTGATATTGAATATTTATTCCCATTTGGTTGGGGTGAGTTATGGGGAATTGCTTCTCGTACAAGTTATGATTTAACTCAACATATGGAACATTCTAAACAATCTTTAGAATATTTAGATCCTGAAACTAATCAAAAATATATTCCTTATGTAGTTGAACCATCATTAGGAGTAGAAAGATTATTTTTAACAGTTTTATGTAATGCTTATGATAAAGAACAACTTGAGAATGAGGAAAGAGAAGTTTTAAGACTTCATCCATTCTTAGCTCCAATGAAAGTTACAGTTTTACCTTTAGTTAAAAAATATCATCAAGAAAAAGCAATGGAAGTATATAGAGAATTAAGTAAATATTTCCCAACATCTTATGATGAAGCGGGTTCTATTGGTAAGAGATATAGAAGAGCTGATGTTGTTGGTACTCCTTTTTGTGTTACAATTGATGATAATACAATGAATGAAGGAACTGTTACTGTAAGACATAGAGATTCAATGGAACAAGAAGTTGTTAAACTTGAAGATCTTGCTAAATTTGTTGAAGATAGAATTAAATTTTAATAAGAAAAAACATATATCAATTTGATATATGTTTTATTTTTCTTCTAATTTTTTTGTTAATGTTAATCTTATTAATGGATTTCCTGATATTTCATAATCATTTTCTATTTTTTCTGGATTAACTTTAATTTCATAATTTTTTCTTATAAAGTCAGTAGTTATATTTAAATTTATTTTTGACATATCGTTGTATGCATCAATATCTAATATATTAACTGCTGCTAAAATTGAATTATATAAATCATCTTTATTTGCTTTTTTATCTGTACAATAAATTATATATTTATAATCTGTTTCAACTACATACATTGATAAATTTCCTTTAGTGAAAGAAAATTGTTTTTCGTCTTCTAATTTATATTTCATATTTTTTAAGTCATCATATGATATGTATGTAATTTTTGTTTCTTCAAAGAATATATCTTCGATTTGATCTAGAAGATTAACATTTGTTGAAATTGTTGCTGTTATTTCTCCTAGGTTATCTCTTAGTGTAAATCCGTGTTCTGATTCTGTTGTATAAAAGTTTTCATATTTATATTTTGAAAATACTTCATTTTCATAATTTCCATTTATTATTGATACTGCATCTACCATATTTTCTATTACTTTTTTAGCACTTTCTTCAATTGATTTAGGGTAGGTAGTAGATATTTGTATTGTGTTACCAATTTCTTTTGATTGGAATTCAAATGTTGTATCTATGCTTTCGCTTTCGTATTCTACAATTATTTTTTTATTTGAATATTTTGCTTTAATTGGAAAAGGCGAGTTTTTAATAGATTGTAGACTGTTAAATTTTTCGACAATAGGGGTTAGTTCTTTTTTGATTCTTCCAGATTTTCCATATCCCTGATTATATTTATTTAATCCTAATGCGAATAATGCAAAGCATATAATGCATAGTAATGACCATATTATTAGATTCTTTATTTCCTCTTTTGTCATATCTTTTCTCCTATTATTAATTATATTCTAAAATAAAAAAAAAGTAAATATGGTTATTTACTTAATTTATATAGCTCTCATGTTATCTTGATTTTTAAATGGATTTTTTGGATCTATTTTATCTGTGAAAAGTAAACCTTCTAAGTGATCCATTTCGTGTTGAAAAGCTACGGCTATTTCTTCACGCACTCTTTTAGTTACTTTGTTTCCATTTTCGTCATAGAATTCTACTGTTATTCTTGCAAATCTTGGTACTATTCCTTCAACGTATCTATTAACGCTTAAACATCCTTCTCCTTCTTCTACGTAAATTAATTCTTCTGAATGAGATATTATTTTAGGATTAACTACTTTGTATTCTTCAAATGTTCCATCATCATTTTTATATGATATTACAAAGTATCTTTTTGGAATTCCAAGTTGTATTGCAGCTAGTCCCATACCAGCTCTTAAATTGTGTTCTTCTGCGTATTCTTCATCTTGGCTTATTCTTAAATACATTATCATGTTATTTATTGTTGTTAAATCTTCTTCTGATAGTGGGAATTTTACTTCTTTGCTTTTTTGTTTTAATATTTTTATATTTTTTTCATCTAAAATATTTAATTGTTCTATCATAATTCTTTCTCTCCCGTGAGTATTTTATCAAAAAAAAGTATATATTTCAAATATAATTTATTGATTAATAGTTATGAGCAGTTTATAATAATACAACTGAGGTGAGATATGAAAAAGGAATTTGTTGAATATGAAGGAAAAACTATACCTTATAGAGCTAGTGAGATATGTTTTTGTTTAAGTGATTATGCTAAAAGTTATATTTTAGAAAATCGTAGTGTTATTAAAAATATAGATAATGATGTTAGAGATGCTGTTTTAGTTGATTTAATTAATTATCTTGGAATGATTGGTTGTATTGATTTTGGTATTTATTCTAAGGATTTATATGAGAAACAAGATAAACAATGTTTTGTGGATTCACAATGTTTGATTAGCGGTATTTATAAAAATTTATCATATTATTTGTATTATACTAATCCTAGTAATTCGATAAAACTTAATAATCATATGAATAATTGCAAGAGAGAAGTTAGTTTTGAAGATATTTCATTTGTTGTAAATGATTTTTTAAATTATTTATTAGAAGTTAATGGATATGAGAGAGTTTTTTCTCTTTTTGAAATGAAAAATTTTGCTGATAAAATGAAATATAATATGGAAATGAAAAGACTTAGAACTTTTTTAATTAGTACTGAGGAATTTAATAGTGCGTTATTAAATGGAGAAGATATAGTTAAATTATATAGAAAAGTTTCTGATCAAAATAAACTTGATTATATTGATAAAAATGGTGTTTATCATTATAAATCTAATATTGCTAAAAAGTTAGGCAGAAGTGAAATGTTTTCTTGGGATGTAGCTCCTGTTAAAGATAAACTTTATTCTATGATGTATGCTTATGGTAAAATTAATCCTTCACTTAAACCTAAAAACGAATCTTTAGTTAGAATTTTAAAAGATATGAGAACTAGATAATAGTTCTCTTTTATTATATTTTTTATTGAAAAAAAAGCATAATAGTTATATAATTATTTTAGAATATTAGGAGAAAAATATGAAAAAGCATACTGTATTTTTAATATATATGGGTATTATTTGTTGTCTTGTTTTTATTACTAGTGCTACTTATACTCTTCTAAATACTGAAGAAGAAGTTGTTATTAATAATAATGAAGTTAAGATTCAATTACTTGAAGCA
>JAZUBJ010000047.1:0-33804 GCA_045638445.1 Bacilli bacterium
TTATACTAAATTTAATATTTACCCTACTTTAGTTAAATATTATTCTAAAAACGTTTATAAATTAGTTCTTAATGCTTATAATATTAATGGTAATGATGAGAATATCAAAGAATATTATTACTTTGATATTGATAATAGAAGTGCTTTAAGTGAACTTAGAGCTTTACATGATTATTTAGATAATGGATATAGATTTACAATTAACGATAAAAATGAACTTAAGATTTATAATAAAGATAAAATAATTAGTACTCATGATAATATAAAATATTATATAGGTGGTTATTATTTTGCTGATACAAATGGTGTTATTTATAAATTAACATTTAAAAATGAATCTAATAACTAGATTCATTTTTTGTGTGTTTTAAATATAATTTTAGGAGTTTTTTCTTATTTAATACTTTTTCCCCATCTTCCTTTAATTGGTAAAATACATCTTCTAAAAATGCCTTTAAATGCTCATTTAGTAAGAAAAGAGACTTATCACATGATAAATAATCATATGGCATAGAATTATTATATAATTTTTTATTATATGTTTTAGATGCAGCTATTCTATCACATATCATTTCTACCATATATTCAAATGGTATTATTGGTGATTTTATTTTAGCACATGGATCATACCAATATTCGTAATGATGCTTATTTCTTCCAAAATGATGAAGCCATGCTTTTGAGTATCCATTTTCTTCTCTACATACTGCAAGTGGACTTTTTTTACCATTAGATTTTTTTATATATTTTACTGATTCAGAAAATTCAGTATATGAATATTTACTTAAATCGTGTAATAATCCTCTTAATGGAAAACCACATTTACAACAAAGTTTAAATACTTCAAATCTATGTCTGTTTACTACATTTAAATGTTTTATAAAATATTTCATATTCACTCCTTAAAAAATATCAATATTTCTATTGATATTTTTGCATTTGTTTCATTAATTGATTAACTTGTTTTTGACTTGGGTTTCTTCCCATTCCTCTCATTAATGTTTTTATCATTTCTTCATTAATTGGTGGATTTTCTTTAATTTGTTTTTGGAATACTTTTTTAGAAATTAAAAATCCCGCAATTAATCCTATAATTAATCCAAACACTACGTGTAATATATCAGCTAACATAATTCCTCCTTAATTCAAATTAATTATACAAGAAATAAAAAGTATAGTCAAATAATAAAAAATCTCTTTATGAGATTTTCTATTTTTATTCAATCTTGTCTATTACTTTTAATGATTTAATAATGTAGTTATCATCTTTTTCTTCATAGACAAATTCAAAATATTCACTTTTTGAATTAAATGATGCTTTACCTGTAATTACATTATCTTTTCGGTCAAGTTCGCTTATAGTTACATTTCCAGTTATACCTGTATCTTTTGTTAATTTCATGTAACAATTCTTTGTATTTTCTGCATATTGACATTGAATTGGCACTGTATTTTCTGGAGTATATAAATCTTTTCCAATAGATGTTAAACCAGGAATATCGATATCATATAGACTCATTTTATGTTTTGATTCAGTACCAAAAACTTTCTTATGATAATCAAAATAGTCATCATATTTAGCATATGTTAAAAATAAATTTCCTTCAAAAGTTTCATCTTGAAAATCAATTTTATATATTTTGGTGTTTTTATTATAAAAATAATACATAAACATTTGCTCTTCTTTATCTATATCTAATAGATTAACATTCTTTTCATAATCATTTGTAAATACATATTTAAAATAATCGTCTATTCCAAGTACATTAATAATTTCACTTGTTTTCTTTTTATATGAATTTATAAGTATTATTATAGTTGCAATTACAATTATTAAAAATAATACTATTCCAGTTACAATAAATATTATTTTATTATTTGATTTATTTTTTATTTCTATTTCTTTTTTTTCTTCCATAATTACTCCATATATTTAATAGAGGTTAGATTTACTAACCTCTATATTTTAACGTTTATTACGAATTATTACAATTCCTGAACCACCTGTTCCGGCAGGATATGTTGTTGTTCTTGATACATTGAAACATCCGTTTGATGACCAGCAATTACAATCATCTTCATCATAATAATCATATGCTACGTCACCGCAGGCGTCATATTTATCAAAGACAAAACTTGCTCCTCCTCCACCGCCTCCGGTATTCGCTTGTCCGTTATGATTAGATGTTCCGCTTCCATAGTATTTAACCCAATATTGATAATTTCCTTGGCCACCACCACCGGCACCTCCGGCACCTGGTGTTCCAACACCTCTTGGCATACGAAGTCCTCTACTATTTCTACCATTATGGCCGTGGCCTCCACCACCGCCTCCTCCATATCGTCTAGAGTATGTTGTACAATCATTAAATTCACATCCACCGGCTGCGCCTGCTAATCCTTCGGCTGCATTATAGCCTCCTTGTCCTCCTGCAGCGCCTCCTGTTCCTCCTGGTATATAGTCATCACAGTATGTTGCATTTGTACCATTACCTCCTGGATTTGCTGTTCCTCCAAAACCTGTAGATTTTGCTTGAGCTCCTCCTACTGTTATTGAATAAGATGTTGCAGACACTGATACTCCTGATTTTAGAGTACGATATCCACCTGCTCCGCCTCCACCTCCAGATGAATAACCATGGCGACCAGCTTGTTTTAGGTATGTACTTCCACCATTACCTCCTCCACCAACTAAGAATACATCAATTCCGTTTGCTGCTCCTCTTAATTCGTGGAATGTAATTGTACCACTGCTTAGGAATCTTATTTTCCAGTTTCCTGTATAGTCTGAATAGCTAGATGGTATTGAAACTTTTGTGTTTGTTCCAGATGCGATTACTGTATCGTTATCTGTTACAAGTTGATATGAACCTGTATATGTAAATATTGGTAATACGCATGATTGTTTCCATTGTGCATATAATGTGATTCCAGTATTTCCTGTGTAGCTTCCTCCTGAAGCGTAAGTTGTTCCCGTTCCGCCGCTGTTTGTATTCCATCCTGTAAATGTATATCCACTTCTTGTTGGTTTAGAAGTTGTTAAAGTTAATGTTTGTCCACATGTTTTTGTTTGTGTTGTTGGTCCACCTGTTCCTCCGTTTGCATTAAATGTAACAGTATATGTTATTTTTGATGGACAAGTTGATGAACCAGCTGTATTTGTATAACATGTTGCGCATGCTGTACAAGATGTATTTCCTGTTCCTGTGCTATATGTTCCAGCTGGACAGTTTGTACATGCCGTACTTCCTGTACTTGAACTATACTTTCCGGCTGGACATGGTGTACATGTCGCGGCTCCTGCTCCACTATATGTTCCGGCTGGACATACTGAACATCCTGTATTTTTTGTTCCTGATGCATATTGCCCTGCAGGACATGCTGTACATGTTGTATTTCCTGTAGATGTATTATATTTTCCAGCTGGACAATTTGTACATGTCGTGTTACCTGTAGTTGTGTTATATGTTCCGGCTGCACATGCTGTACATGATGTACTTCCTGCTGTTGTATTGTATTGTCCGGCTGGACAATTTGTACATGTTGTATTTCCTGTTCCAGTATTATATGTTCCAGCTTTACAATTTGTACATGATGTGCTTCCGGCTGTTGTATTATATTTTCCAGCTGGACAAGATGAACATGATGTGCTTCCTTCTGTTGTGTTATATTTTCCGGCTGGACAATTTGTACATGTTGTATTTCCTGTTCCTGTATTATATTTTCCGGCTGGGCATTTTGTACATGTTGCATTTCCGGTTCCTGTATTGTATGTTCCCGCTGCGCATGCTGTACATGAACTTGCTCCTGATGAACTATACGTTCCGGCTGCGCAGTTTGTACATGTTGTATTTCCTGTTCCTGTGTTATATGTTCCGGCTGAACAATTTTTACATGTTGTGTTTCCTGTTCCAGTACTATATTTTCCAGTTGCACACTTCGTACATGAACTTGCTCCTTCACCACTATATTGACCTGCTGGACATATTATTTTGTCTGTTCCTCCTGGACAATAATATCCGGCTGGGCATTTTGTACATGAGTTTGCTCCAGCTGCACTATATGTCCCGGCTGGGCATGATGTACATGAACTTGCACCTGCTGCGCTATATTGTCCAGCTGCACATGTACTACATGTACTAGATCCGGCTGCACTATATTGTCCAGCTGCACATGTTTTACATGCTGCTGAAGAAGATGATCCTGTATCTGGATTATATGTTCCTGCAGCACACTTTGTACATGCTGTTTTTTCTGAATTACTATATGTTCCTGATTGACATATTGTACAACTTGATGCTCCTTGTGCACTTATGTATCCTGATGCACATGCCGTACATGACGATGAAGAACCACTATTATATTTTCCGGCTGGACATAATTTCCATGTTGCTGTTAGTGTAACTGATCCACTTGGCACTAAATTATCAAACCATTCTGCTTTATATGCTGTTGTTGTTGATGAAATTGAGTTTGGTAAACTTGTTGCGCTTGTTCCATATTTTCCGCCTGTTTTACTGAATGTCCATCCTTCAAAACTATTTCCTGCTTTTTTTGCATAACTTATTTGAAATGGTGTATCATATCTTGCTGATGTTGGTGCTTTTGTTCCTGGTGTTCCTCCTGTTCCCAAACTATATGTTATTTGATATTGATTTTTTTCATATCTTGCAGTTAGTGTTACTACCGAATCCTCTACTGAACTTAGTGTTACTACTTGTCCTGCATTGTAGTTTGTTCCATTGCTTCCTGTCCATCCTTTAAATGTATACCCTGTTTTTGTACATCCACTACTTGGTAGTTTATTATTATCATTTGCATATGTATGTGTTGCATCTGCTATTGTTCCAGTTGCTCCCTCTCCGCAATTAAACTTAACTGTGTACTTTATTGGTCTAAAGCATGGATGTAGTTTCATGCTATTAAATAATGTTTCGTCTAATTTATATGGTGTTTTTAATGTTCCATTTGCATCAATTATTTCTGTTCCATTTGTACAATTTTGATTATATTCTGTTAATGTATTTGGACTTGTATAATATCCTTTAATTATATATCCTTCTTTTGTTGCTGTTTTTACTTTACTTATACTGTCATTTCCAAATTCATCTGCATACCAATCTCTTGTCTTTATTACATACAATGTCTCTGGTGTTGTTTTTGTTGTTACTCCTGTATGTTCTATTTCTACTTTTATTGGTTTTTCTCCAAAGTTTATTGTACATTCTATATCTCTCGATACTCCTTGTACTTTTATTATATTTTTTGTTGGGTCTTTTCTTATATCAAAATCATTTACTATTACTCCACATGTATTTCCTAAATATTGATAATCTGCTTTTGCTTGTATTTCTATATCTCTTGTGCTTTCTCTTGATGTTACAAATTCTATTTCTTTATTTTCCCCTTCTGGTGTTACTATTACACCTTTATCTTCATCATTTGATACTAATCTTACTTTGTATTGTGGTATAAAAATCCATGGGTCTGTATATGAACCGCTTCCTACTACTTCAACTCCTGTTTTTAAATATTCTGTTACTTTTGTTCCTGATTTTTCTCCATGATTTATATACTTATCTTCGCCGTTTACTATATATATTTTATTTCCTTCACCTTTTGTATATGTCCAAAATGGATCTGCTTCAAATAAATATGAATATTTATTTGATTTGCCTTTTTTTGTTATATCAAATTCTCTTTTACTTAATAATCCACCTAGCTTACTATTTAATACTGTTGTGTTTATTCCTATTGTTGTATCGTTATATGTATCTAAATAAAATTTATTTGAATTTGGCACTTGAATATATTTTGAATATGTCGAAATATAATCTTGTCCGCTTAAATATTCTTCTGTTGCTATTTGGATTGCGTTTGATAATGTGCTTGTTGCATTTATGTCCAAACAAAAAACAAAAAATAATAAAACAAAGAATATTTTTTTGATTTTCATATTATCACCATATCTATTATAACTTAAATATGGGATTTTTTGAAGATTTTATTCTTTTTTTTCATCTTTTATTTCTTCATCTTTTGTTTCATTAAATTTTGTTTCTAGTTTAACTTCTAATTTTACGTTTTTATCTATAATTGTATCTTTTTTTATATTGAATTCTTTTACATATCCATATCCTTCGAATGATACATCTAGACCAAGTAATTTTGCATATGTTGATACTTCATTTCTTGACCAACCTGTTATATCAATCATTTTATAATTTGCAGAATTAGTTAGTATAAATACCTTATTCTTTAAATTAAGCGTTGTATTTTTTTGAGGATATTGATTTATTACTTTTTCTCCTTCTCCTATTACAATTGGAGTCATTGTTTTTTTATTTAATAATTCAGTAATCTCTTTTGTATTTTTGTTTATATATGAATCTACTTTAAATGATTCTTCATCTGTTTCTTTAACATCACCATATATATTTAAGTAAGTTCCAACATCTTTTACTAATGATTTTATTGATGTTTTTAACGCGCTTGAACTATCTAATTTACTTGCTGCTGCATAAACTACTATTTCTGGGTCATCTCCTGGGAAAAGTCCTGCAAAACTTCTAATATATTCTCCTTTTAAGTATGAACCTCCACTTGCAATTTCAGCTGTTCCTGTTTTTCCGACTAGATCATACCCTTCAATATAGTATCCTTTTCCTGTTGACATTGAACTTCTTCCATCAACAACACCTCTCATTAAATCAAGCATTTTTTCTACTGTTTCTGGACTTGATATTTTTGCTACTTCTTCTCTTTTGTTTTCAATAATTACTTCTCCAGTTGATGAGTCTACCACTTTTGAAACTATATATGGTTTAATCATTACCCCATTATTTCCAAGTACACTTAGGGCTTGTAACATTTGCACAGCTGTTACGGTTATACCTTGACCGTATGATGCTGATACTATTTCTGTATTATATCTAAATTTTATAGTTCCTTTACTTTCTTCAGGCAATGATATACCTGTTTGTTTACCAAATCCAAGAGCTGTATAGTAATCTGTCAATTTTGCTCTTCCTATATTTAATGCTAGAAGACTTGCAGCTACATTAGATGAACCATGAAATCCTTGATCATAGGTAATTTCTCCCCATCCAACACCATTGTGGTCTTTAATAGTTGCATCATCTACTTTTAATCTTCCACTTTTATATTTTGCATTTCCATCATATGCGCCGTTATCCATTGCTGCCATAAAACTAAATATTTTCATTGTTGAACCTGGTTCATATGTATTTGATACAAATGGGTCATAATACGAAGTTATTTCAAGAGTATTATTATCAAAACTTGGACTTGATGCTACACCTAGTATTTCTCCTGTTTTTGCATTCATTACTGAAATAGTTGCCCATTCTAATTCATGCTCTTCCAGTTTATTCATTGCTTGTTCTGCAAACATTTGAATATTCGTATCAATTGTTAAATATATATCGTTTCCTGGTGTAGCTTTTTGTTCTACATTTGGTACACTTGTTATTTGATATCCTTGAGTATCTGCTTGGAATTCAATGTAACCATTTTTACCTGTTAGTTCTTCATTATAAAATAATTCTACTCCCATTTCACCTATGTAGTCACCATCATCATTACTTTTTGCGTAACCAAGTGTATATGATAAAAAGTTTCCGTTGGGATAATATCTTTTTGTGCTTCCTACAAATTCTATTCCTGGTAAGTCAAGTGTATCAATTTGATCTTTTGTTAATTCAGATATTCCCCTTCCTCCAGGTCCTAATTCTACTTGATATGGTGTTATTAATTCACAATTATTGCCATTTGAATCGCAATCTTTTATTTTTGTATTTAAAAGAGACAAAATTCTTTCTTTTGTCATATTAATTAAAGGGCTTAATTTTTCTGCGGTTAATTCTTTATCTACTACATGGTATGGATTTTCTGGATCTTTTGTTCTTGATTCACTTAGTATAGCAATAACTGTGTAGCTATTTACATTTTTTGCAAGTATTTCATCATTACCTGAATAAATTGTCCCTCTTGGTGCTGTTGTTACTCTTTTTACTGTATCTCTGTCATTTGCAAAAGCACTAAGTGCCCTTCCATTAACTTCAATGTTTCCTGTTCCAACCCAAACTAATTTGAAAATTATGCATAAAAAAATAAAAACAACTGATAAAATAAACATAGTATTTATTCTAATTGTTTTTATCTTTTTCATATGTTCTCCTTATTCTTCAGTTTCGATTACTCTAATATTACTATTATTATACTCCAAACCTAACTTATTAGCAACTTCTAATGCGTTATCTAAAGAAGCTAATTCATTAATTTTCATTTGTATTCCAGCATTCAATTCCTCTTGTGCTTCAATTTTTGTTTTTAATCTTTGAAGTTCTGAATTAGATGATTGTATCATTGCTTGTCCTATAAAATTCGTAAGCAAAACACCTATTATAGATACAACTATAATAGTAATCATTGTGTTTTCTCCTCTAATTTTTAGATACTTTTTCTTTTTCATCTAACCCTTTCTATAACTCTAAGTTTTGAACTTCTACTTCTATTATTATCATCAAGTTCTTTTTCACTTGGAGTTATTTTTATGATTTTTTTAGCTCTTGCTTTTAAATGTTCTGGAGTAATAGGCAGTTTTCTTGCACTTTCATCATCGCTACATAAGTCTTTAAATACTTTTGATACAATTTTATCTTCTAGTGAGTGAAAACTTATTACTGATAATCTTCCTCCTACATTTAATAATTCAAATGCATCTCTTAATGCGTTTTCAAGTATATCAAGTTCATGATTTACTTCAATTCTAATTGCTTGAAATACTTTTCTTGCTGGATGCGATTTATTTCTATAACTTATTGGCACACTATTTTTTATTATTTCTGCAAGTTCTAAAGTAGTTTCAATTGGTCTTTTATTTATTATTGCTTTTGCTATACTTCTTGCATGTTTTTCTTCACCATATTTAAAGAATATTGATACTAATTTATCGTAACTATATTCGTTAACTACTTTATATGCATCTAGTTCTTGAGTTCTATCCATTCTCATATCAAGTCGTGCATCTTTATGAAAACTAAATCCTCTTTCATCTTCATCTAATTGTGGACTTGATACTCCTAAGTCAAACATGATTCCATCTACTTTTTCATTTATAAATTTGTTCATATTTTTAAAATTACTTCTAAAGATAGTAAAGTTATTTCCTATTTTAGATAATTTTTCATTTGAAAAAGCGATTGCATCATCATCTTGATCAAAGGCGAAAAGAAACCCCTTTTCACTTAATCTTTTTAGTACCTCGCTACTATGTCCTGCATAACCTACAGTCCCATCGACGTACTTTCCATCTTCCTTAATATTTAAATTTTCTATTACCTCTTCTAATAATACACTAATATGTTTCATATACACCATCAAACAAATCTTCAGTTATTTCTTCTAAAGATTCCTCATTTTCCTTCATATATTTTTCAAATTCTTCTTTCGACCATATTTCTAGTCGTTCATTTACGCCAATTATAACACATTCTTTTGATATATTGGCGTAATGAACTAACGGTGAGGTAATATTAATTCGACCTTGTCTATCGAATTCAATTGTGGAAGCGCCACCTATAAAAGCTCTTTCGAATGCTCTTACATTTTTTTTGGTAAATTGTAAATTGCTTAGCTTTTCAATTATTTTATTCCATTCATTCATAGAATAAACGAATAAACACTTGTCTAAGCCTTTTGTAATTATAAATCTTTCTCCTAATTCACTTCTGAATTTTGATGGAATAATTAATCTGCCTTTATCATCAATATTATGATGAAATTCACCCATTAACATAATTTATAATCACCCCACTTTTTACCACTAAGTTTCACTCCCTACCATAATGATACTATATTTAGTATGTTTTGTAAATGTGATTTTTAAATATTTTTGTAAAATTTGTGTCAAATAAAAAATATATAAATTGTTTTTATATATTTTTTATGGTATTTAGTTTAATTCAATTGTTTCTTTTTTCATTATAATTGCTACAAATCCAATTGAGAATGCAATCAATCCTATTACAAATACTACAGCAACATTGCTATCACCTGTTTTTGGATTAAATACTAAATCTAATGACATTTCTTTATCGATAGTAGCATAGATACCACCTGAAACTACGTTTTGAGACATTGGATAATATGAATAATATATTCTACCTCTGTCATCTTCATTTACAAAAGTTAACGCATTTTCTGCTTTAACATTGATTTTTAAATTTGTAATCTTTTTAGTTTTTTCAGCTTTAACAAAGAATTTTTGTTCAGGTTTAATACTTGTTATTGCATTTCCTGCTTCATCTACTAATGATACTCCATCGTTAGCACCTTCAATTGATACTGTTACTTCTTTAATTGAAATCATATTGTAACCAACTGTAAATGGTCCATAAATATAATGAGTATCTGTTTCTTTATAAATTTCTTTTGTTGGTCTATTTAACTTTAATGAATTATCAAATTTAAAATTTAAATAATTATTATATTCTGGTCTGTTTTTTATTAAGTATTGATATAAAATATCTAATTGATCACTACCATTTAATTTATCTCCAATTCTGTCTCCACCAGTTGCTACTCCACCATTTGCACGCCATACAGCATATTGAACTGTTGAATATACGTAATCATCTAATTTACTTGTTTCAATCATTTCTTTTGTTTTTTGTTCACAAAATGCTGATGTTGCTTCTGCTTCTGTAATTGAGAACTTTGATGCTACATCTGCAGCATTACATGTAGCTAATGAATTAAATTGTTCTTTTATTTCATTTTTTGTTTTACCAATGCTTGGGTTTACTAACAAAGTCAATTCTGCAATTGTTTCAGCATAGTCTGCTCCAGCCATTTCTAATGATTCTTTTAATCCAAATGTTGGATAACTATGTTCTAAAATCCATAATGCATGACCATAGTCTTCTCCACTCATTTTCTTTGCAGTATACTTGTCAAATAATACATCATCTTTTTTAACTGTTACTGAATATGTTTCAGAACCTGCATTATCTGGAAAACTTGAAGCGTTTATTACAATTGGGTCCTTTCCTTCTGCTGTATAAGTAATCGATCTTACATTTACTGTTATTTGATTTCCCGCATTAAAGTCTGCTAGTAATTCATCATCTGTTTTTCCATCTGTTTCATACACGATTGTTGGTTCAAAAATATAACCATCTTTTTTTGCAGTTGATAATACATCGTATAATTTTTCATTATTAAATAATGACATCATTAATATTGCTTGAATTGCACGATTTGAACTAATTGTAGGAATTGTTCCATTTACAATACTATATTGTGGGAATTTTAAACTTCCATCTAAGCAATATACTGTGAACCATGCATCTTCATTTGATAATGGGTCAGCTTGTGTTCCTGGTGATGTTGTTAAAATAATTTTTCTCATATCAGATTTTGCTTCTACACCGCTAAAATCAATATGTTCTCCAAAATTAAATTCTTCATCTAATACGGCATATAATATGCTATTTTCATCGGGTGTTGTTTGTGGTGCTTTTGCTGGGATTGTTGCATTAACTTTATTCATTCCAACAAACATTGTACACACTGCAAATAATGTACAAATTGACACTAATATTTTTTTCTTCATACCTATTCTCCTTATCTTATAAAGTTATTTTATCATTTTTAAAATAAAAGTACAATAAAAAATAAAAAAGTATATTACTTTTTTATTTAAAATTTTCTTTCATATGGATAATCATTTTCATCATAATTTTCTTTATCATTTATAGCCAAATCAAGGATGCTTAAAAAGAATTTCATCCCTTCTGTTAATTCTTCTTCATGCTTTATCATTTCTTTAAATGATTGTAATTGAATTTCAGGTACACTTAGTGCATTTGCTCTAATGTAATTAATATCTAATATAAGTCTTCTTTGATTATTTGGGCTCATTATTGTTTTCATACTTAATTTTTTAAATTTATCTTTATATTCTACTATTGTTCCTAATGTTGCTATTAAATCAATATATTCATTTTCTTCTAATTCTTTGTCATAGTCTTTTAGTTCTTCTACATTTTTTGAATTAACATATGCATAATCATATTTTGCATTAATCAGCATCTTTCTATATGCTATGTATTCTTCGTCTTGTATTTGTTCTGTTAATACATCTAAAAATTGTTTATCTCTCATTGGAGCATATGTGTCATATATATTAAATGTTGCCGGATCTTTTATATATTGATGTCTGAAAATATCTATTAGTTTATATGATATTCTCATAGGGATAACATCTGTATCTTTTAATTTATCTGAAAATAAATATGCTGTATCAAATATGCTTTTTGTTTTTATATCAAATTTTTCTCCTAATAAATCCTTTGATGCAATTACACTTAACGATAATATTAATTTGCTATTATTTTTTTGTTTTATCTCTTCATATAAAGACTCTTCTTTTTTCTTTAATTTATTTATTAATTTTATTGTATCCTCATATTCTTTTGTGTTTTCTTTATATTCATATTCTAGTCTTGCTAGTTTTTTATATAATACAAAAATATATAGTGCATAGGTTTTTAGTTTTTCATAATATTCATACATATTTACCCCTCCAATGTGATGAATATTATATGATAAAAAAAAGACATTGTCAAAGACAATGTTCTTTTTACTCAACTACTTCAGTAGTTTCTTCTTTTTTAACTTCTTCTTTTATTTCTTCTTTTACTTCTTTCTTTTCAGGTTTTGGTAAAAGTTCTTTTCTTGATAGATTTAATTTATTTTTTCTATCGTATCCTGTTGCTTTTACAACTATTTCATCTCCAACACTTAACATGTCTTTTGGATGATTTACTCTCTTATGATCAAGTTGTGAAACATGTACTAATCCTTCACATCCTGGCCATAATTCTACGAATGCACCGAAATCTTCGATTTTTACTACTTTAACAGTATATACTTCTCCGATTACTGGTTCTTTTACGATATTTTCAATCATACTGATTGCTTTATCAAGAACATCAGCACTCATATGATAACAAATTACATTTCCATCATCATCAATGTCAATTTTAACTGCATCTTTTGCACTTACACTTGTAACATTACTTGATTCAAGAATAATTTTAGTTATCATATCTCCACCTTTACCGATAACATCCTTAATCTTGTCAACAGCAATTTTCATTGTTCTGATTTTTGGAGCATATTCGCTTAATTCATGTCTTACTTCTGGTATTGTATTTTCCATAGTATCAAGAATTTTCATTCTTGCTTTATGTGCTTTATCTAAAGCTTCTTTTAATACTTCACGAGTTACACCTTTGATTTTGATATCCATTTGTAGTGCTGTGATACCTTTTCTTGTACCTGCAACTTTGAAGTCCATATCACCCATATGATCTTCTAATCCTTGGATATCTGTTAAAATAGTATATTTACCATCGCAAGTTCCATTTTCAGTTATAAGTCCCATTGCTATTCCTGCAACTGGTGCTTCAATTGGTACACCTGCTGCCATTAGTGCCATACATCCTGCACATATACTTGCTTGGCTTGATGAACCATTACTTTCAAGTACTTCTGAAACAACTCTTACAGTATATGGGAATTTTTCTTGAGATGGCATAACTTGTAGTAATGCTCTTTCTGCAAGTGCTCCATGTCCGATTTCTCTTCTTCCTGGGCTACCATATCTTCCTGTTTCACCTACGCTAAATGCTGGGAAGTTATAGTGGAATATGAATTTTTTAGATTCTTCTAATCCTAATCCATCTAAGATTTGTTCTTCATTTTGTGCACCTAATGTTGTGATTGCTAATGCTTGAGTTTGACCTCTTGTAAATAATGCACTACCATGTGTTCTTGGAAGTATATCTACATCTGCTGATAATTCACGAATTTCATCCATATCTCTACCATCTGGTCTAATATGTTCATTAGTTATTAATCTTCTAACTTCATTTCCTTCGATTTCATCAGCTACTTTTTTAACATATTTAAGATTTTGTTCTAAATCTTCTTCACCTTCATGACGAAGAGCATATTTTTCTAATGCTTCTTCTTTTACTTCGTCAATTCTAGCATATTTTTCTAATTTGTCTTTAATTTGAATAGCAGCAACCATATCTTCTTTGATATCATTGTTTACTTCTTCTCTTAATTCTTCTGGAATATTTGCTAGTACTACTTCAATCTTTTCAAGTCCTATTTCACCAATAATGTCTTCTTGAATAGCACATAATTCTTTTACTGCTTCATGTCCAAACATTAAGGCTTCTAGCATTTCTTCTTCACTTACTTGTTTAGAACCACTTTCAACCATATTAATAGCATCTTTAGTTCCAGCTACAGTTAAGTTAATTGTACTTCTATCCATTTCTTCGCATGTTGGGTTAATTTTTAATTCTCCATCAATTTTACCAACAATTACACCAGCAACTGGTCCTTCGAATGGAATTGCAGAAACTCCTAAACTTAATGATGTTCCAAATAAAGCAGTCATTTCTGGAGTTTTATCAGGATCAACACTTAATACAGTATTTACTACTTGTACTTCATTTCTGAAGTTTTCATCAAACATTGGTCTGATTGGTCTATCAATAACTCTTGCAGTTAATGTTGCTGCGTCTGTAGGACGTCCCTCTCTTTTAATAAATCCCCCCGGAATTTTACCAACAGAATATAATTTCTCTTGGTATAAAATAGTTAGTGGGAAAAAGTCTGCAGTTGATACATTATTACTCATACAAGCTGTTGATAGTATTACTGTATCATCATATCTTACTAAAACAGCCCCTCCAGCTTGTTTAGCAAGTTCACCATGCTCGATTACCAATTTCCTACCTTGAAAATCGTATTCAAATACTCTTTTCATAAATTCACTCCTCTCTAAAGCAAAAGACACTTAAAACAAGTGCCTATTTTCTTAAATTTAATTTTTTGATTAAATCACGATATCTTTGAACATCTTCGTTTTTTAAGTATTCTAAAAGAGATTTTCTTTTACCAACTAATTGTAGAAGACCACGATTTGTATGATAATCATGACTATGTTCTTTCATATGTTCAGTTAAAATGTTAATTCTTTCTGTTAAAAGAGCAACTTGAACTTCAACACTTCCAGTGTCACCTTTTGTTCTTGCAAACTCTTCAACAATAGCATTTTTTCTTTCTTTTGTTAAAGCCATTTTTATATCCTCCTTTTTCTATTAAACCGTTAATTCTGAGTAAATCGGCGAGGAACCAATAAACCAAGAATAAACTTCTTATTAATAATATAATAAAAAAGAGAAAAAATCAAGTTTTTTCCCTTATTTTCTACAAAATTAATCTATATAATTTTAAGACTTATTACTTTCTTCAAATTTATTTAAGACTAACTATATCTATTATTTCTTTTTCTGCAATATATACTATAGTTATTTCATCATTTACTTTTACAAATGGTAAAGTATCACTTGTCTTAATTGAAACTTTGTATTTTTGATTATCTTTGTCTGTAATATAGTAGTATGTATTACCATCTATACTTGCATTTGTTATACTTGAAATTATTATTTTCTTTTCAATTTCTTTTCCGTCAGATTTTAAGTCTACATTTGCAAGATAACTTCTTGCTGCTTCCTCTATTCCTAAAGATGAGTCAGTTACTACAACTTTTTGATAATCTTCAACATCTACAAATGCATACATTTTTACAAGACCTGCGTTATCTTTTAAACTTATTAAATATGTTGGTCTATTATTTAAATTAATCAATAATGGGAAAGTAGATGTGTAATTCATTTGTTGAACTTGTCCTTTTGCACTTTCCATTGCTGAATATTCTTCTGCACCTGGTACATTGTAATACTTAGTTTCTTTAGTTCTTAAATTAGTAATAATAAATCCAATATTTGATTCGTCGCTATTTATTGATGTTACACCTGTATATAAAAACACATCATCATCTTGAATCATGTAGTTATATCCATCTGTAGTTTGTACTACTCCTTTTTGACCAAAAATAGAATTAATAAATCCATTTTTATACATTCCATAATCATCGTATTGTTCAATAATTAAATATGGGTCATATACTTGATCTACCCATGATGGTATATTTTTTGAGTCATAATAATTGCTATCTCCAGTTATTGGATCTAATATTACAACTCCTTCAATATCTGGAAGTAATCCAACCGCAGTATATCCGATTGTTGGTACTATCCAATATGGATTTCCTTCGTTGTCTATTTCAAATGATTCTTCTGCAAATACTTTTGTTGGGTAAGAAAATCTTAATTTTCTATATAAATCTTCATTGAATAACGCGCTTGGCATATATTTCATACCTTTTTCTAATTTTGTTAAATTTGATTTTCCTGTTGTACTGTTAACTGTAATGTATCCAGAAACACCTTTTTTTCTATTTGTGAACCATTTAATTTCACTTGCATATTCAAGTGGTGTTACTCTAATAATATCATTATTAAAATTAATTTGAGTATAAAGAGAAGATACTTCAAATTGACTTACAAGTTCACTCATTTGTCCCATTACTCTATCTCCTAATTTTGATGATGAATCTTTATCAAGTAATGGTAAACTATTAAAGTTTATTTCTTTTATATCTTCTTCAAAACTAGTTTCTTCATTAATCTTAATTCTACTTGCGTATTTGCTACTCATAAATATTGGTGAATATATAAAATTCACTATAAATATTAATGCAAAACAGCAAACAAATCCTATATATAGATATCCTCCTAACGACTTATTTTTTTGCTTTGTTCCGATACTAACTTTTACTCTTTTACTAAATTTTAGTTTATCTATTTCACCTATACTCAAATTTACAAGCGAAAACATAGTTACTACAATAAATAAATAACTATAAAATCCCATACTTTGTAAATTAAATGCTGGCAAAGTAAAATAGTAAATTATAAAAGCTATTATCGCGACAACTAAATTACTTATTATTCTTTTCATAATTACCTTCTTTCTTATAAAAATTATATCATAAATATGTAAAGTAAATAAATATTCTTGACAATATATTTTTATTTTGATAACATTTTTTTCATACGTTAGTTTTTAAAGATACACTTAATTTATAGGAGGAATAATGAATTTAAGTGAAGAAGAATTTTCAAAAGAGAAAAAACATCTAGATGAAACTACACAACTTTTAAGGGAGACAATTAGTAATCTTGCACAAGATT
This sequence comes from Bacilli bacterium, assembly GCA_045638445.1. Taxonomy (GTDB): domain Bacteria; phylum Bacillota_I; class Bacilli_A; order RF39; family UBA660; genus CAG-1000. The sequence continues at coordinate 17,208 of JAZUBJ010000047.1, forward strand.
TATATGACAACGAAGAAAAACAACTTGAATTTAAAAAGTACATTTGGGATACAAGAAGTGAACTTGATCCTACAGAAATGAAAAGTATTGTTTCTAACAATGCTCAAGAAATTGATAACTTAGAAATGAAAGCAAAATATTATAAGAAACTTTATAAAATTCAAAATAGTCCGTATTTTGCTAAAATTGTTTTTCGAAATAATGAAAATATTGACCCTACTATTTATATTGGTCTAACATATTTAACACGTGATAATAATAATGTTATTTATGACTGGAGAAGCCCTATTGCTAGTATTTTTTATGACTATGAAAATGGTGATTGTGAATATGAAGCCCCTGGTGGAAAAATACAAGGGTATTTAGAAAATAAAAGACAATTTACGATTGAAGATTCTAAAATAATTAGAGTTTTTGATTCAAAACTTAATGTTCAAGATGATTTACTTCAAGAGGTCTTATCACAAAAAAATAATGATTATATGAAAAATATAGTTAACACTATTCAACAAGAACAAAATGCTATTATTAGGAATGTTAAGGATAAAAATTTAATTGTTCAAGGAATTGCTGGTTCAGGAAAAACAAGTGTTGCTCTTCATAGAATAGCATTTTTGCTTTATAAAATTAAAAATTTAACAAGCGATAAAGTATTAATATTTGCACCAAACCAAGTATTTTCTGAATATATATCAAATGTTCTTCCTGAACTTGGTGAAGAAAATACAAAAGAAACAACATTTTCTGACTTTTTGGAAACATATATTACTGAATATAGACACATTGAAACTTTTACTTCATTCATTGAGAGATATTACAAATATGAAGAAGTGCTTCCTGATTTAATCAAATTTAAACAATCAGATGAAATAATTAATGTTATTGATTTATACATAAAAAATTATACTAAAAACGCAAAATTTACTGATGATATATTAAATCGAGATTTGTTTATAACAAAAGAAAAACTTAATTATTATTTAAATGAAAGATATGTTAGCATTCCCCTATTTGAAAGAATACAAGAGATTGCAGAAAAAATATCTGAGCAAAATTTTAATGGTAATAAAACAAAAACTAAACAAATTCAAAAATGGTTAAAAGAAAAAATAAATATTTCACTTGATATGAAAGAAATTTATAAAAAGTTTTATACAAGTATTGAATTTAAATTTGTATATAAAAAGAATATACCTGATAATTACATTGATAAACTCGATAGTAAAACTATTTCATTTGAAGATGCTTGTTTATTTGTATATATGAAAAGTCTTCTTATGTTTTTAGGAAATGATTATCAAATTGAGCAAACCATTATTGATGAAGCTCAAGATTATAATAAACTTCAATATATCTTATTAAAAAAGATTCTTAAAAAAAGTAAGTTTACTATATTAGGTGATATTAATCAAACAATTAATCCATATTATCAATATAAATCTTTAAATGATTTAAGTGATATATTTGATTCTTCAAATTATTTAGAACTTAATAAAACATATCGTTCTAGTCCTGAGATTATCGAGCACACTAATAAAATACTTAATTTAAATTTAGTTTCTGCGATAAGACGAGATACTAAAATACCTGTTATATTTAGAAATAAAGATAATATCAAAGACCAAATGATTTATGATATTAAAACTTTACAAAGAAGATGTAAAAGTATTGCCATTATTACTAAAACTGATACTGAAGCAAATTCTATTTATAAAATGTTAAAATCATCTTTTAAAGATTTAGTTCTTATATCAAATGGTTCAAATAACTTTAATAGAAAACTTGTTGTTATTCCATCTTATATGTCTAAGGGTCTTGAGTTCGATGCGAGTATTGTCTACACAGATAAAAATAATAAATATACTTTTGATGAGAGGTATTTATATTACGTTTCTTGTACAAGAAGTCAACATTATTTAGTAATTTATAATCAAAATTAAACAAATAAAAAACTTTGGATTATTCCAAAGTTTTTATTTTATTATGTAATCTTAGTAATTATTATTCAATAATTTCAGAAACTACACCAGCACCAACTGTTCTTCCACCTTCACGGATTGAGAAGTTAGTTCCGTTTTCGATAGCGATTGGAGTGATTAACTCAACAGTCATATCGATATTGTCACCAGGCATAACCATTTCAACACCTTCTGGTAATTGAATTACACCAGTAACATCAGTTGTTCTGAAATAGAATTGAGGTCTATAGTTACTAAAGAATGGAGTATGACGTCCACCTTCTTCTTTAGATAATACATAAACGCTAGCTTTGAATTTCTTATGTGGAGTAACGCTTCCTGGTTTACAGATAATTTGTCCTCTTTCAACATCTTCTCTGTTGATACCACGAAGTAATACACCAGCATTGTCTCCAGCTTCAGCATAATCTAAAGATTTTCTGAACATTTCGATACCAGTAACTACTGTTTTTCTTGTATCTCTAATTCCAACGATTTCAACTTCGTCATTAAGATTTAATCTACCTCTTTCAACACGTCCTGTAACAACAGTTCCACGTCCTGTGATAGTAAATACATCTTCGATGCTCATTAAGAATGGTTTGTCAGTATCTCTTACTGGAGATTCAATCCATTCATCAACAGCAGCCATAAGATCTTTAATTGGTTGTTCCCAATTAGCATCTCCTTCAAGTGCTTTTAATGCAGAACCACGAATAACTGGAGTATTGTCTCCGTCAAATCCGTATTCGCTTAATAATTCTCTAACTTCCATTTCTACTAAATCTAAAAGTTCAGAATCATCAACCATATCACATTTATTGATGAATACACACATTTTTGGTACTCCAACTTGACGTGATAATAAGATGTGCTCTCTTGTTTGAGGCATTGGTCCATCTGTAGCTGAAACAACTAAGATAGCTCCGTCCATTTGAGCAGCACCAGTAATCATATTTTTAACATAGTCAGCGTGTCCTGGACAGTCAACGTGAGCATAGTGACGTTTGTCAGTTGAATACTCAACGTGAGCAGTATTAATTGTAATACCTCTTTCTCTTTCTTCTGGTGCTTTATCGATCATATCATATGCCATAAATTCACCGAATTGTTTTGTAATAGCAGCAGTTAATGTTGTTTTACCATGGTCAACGTGTCCGATAGTACCAATATTAACGTGCTCTTTAGAACGGTCAAATTTTTGTTTTGCCATTTTAAATTTCCTCCTTTTTCATTACATATATATTTTATCTAATACTTAAATTATTTTCAAGTATTAATTAACCATTTTTGGCAAACGGAAGTACTAATTTTGTACTCCGTTTTTCTTAATTATAGTCTCAGCTATATTTTTTGGAACTTCTTCATAGTGATCAAAAATCATTTGATATGTTCCACGTCCTTGAGTATTACTTCTAAGAACTGTCATGTAACCAAACATTTCTGATAGAGGTACCATAGCCTTAATTGATAAGTCTTTACCCATAGATTCATTTCCTAGAGGTCTACCTCTTCTACTTGTTAAGTCTCCCATAACTGTACCCATGAATTCTTCTGGAACTCTAACTTCTACATTCATGATAGGTTCTAAAATACATGGATTACATTTATTTTTAGCTTCCTTAAGTGCCATTGATGCAGCAATTTTGAAAGCCATTTCGTTAGAGTCTACATCATGGTATGAACCATCAAATAATGTACACTTAACGTCGATCATTGGATATCCAGCAAGTACTCCACCTGCTAATGCTTCTTGAAGTCCTTTGTCTACAACTGGAATATATTCTCTTGGAACAACTCCACCAACAACTTCATCAACAAATTCATATCCTGCATCTTTATTAGGTTCGAATTTAACCCAAACGTGTCCGTATTGTCCACGACCACCACTTTGTTTAATATATTTACCTTCACATTCAGCAGTAGTTTTTAATGTTTCTCTATAAGCAACTTGTGGTTTACCAACATTAGCTTCAACACTAAATTCTCTTTTCATTCTATCTACAAGTACGTCTAAGTGTAACTCACCCATACCAGCAATGATAGTTTGACCTGTTTCATGATCAGTTTTCGCTCTAAATGAAGGGTCTTCTTTTGCAAGTTTTTGTAATGCAAGTCCCATTTTTTCTTGATCTGCTTTTGATTTTGGTTCAATAGCAAGTTCAATAACAGGTTCTGGGAATACCATTTTTTCTAAAATAACTGGGTGTTTTTCATCACATAATGTGTCTCCAGTAGTAGTGTCTTTTAATCCTACTGCTGCAGCGATTTCACCTGCATATACTTCAGAAATTTCTTTTCTTTGGTTAGCATGCATTTGAAGAATACGTCCGATTCTTTCTTTTTGACCTGTTGTAGCATTTAATACATAGCTTCCTGATTTTAATACTCCAGAATATACACGGAAGAATGTTAAGTTTCCAACGAATGGATCGTTCATAACTTTGAATGCTAATGCACTGAAAGGTTCACTATCACTAGCTTTTCTTTCTACTTCTTTTTCATTAGCATCTACACCTTTAACAGCTTCAATGTCTAGTGGAGATGGTAAGTAATCAACTACAGCATCCATTAATGCACGAGTACCTTTGTTTCCTAAGGCATCAGCACATAATACTGGGAAGAATTTAACAGCTAAAGTAGCTTTTCTTATTGTTGATTTTAATAAATCTACACTAATTTCATTTCCTTCTAAATATTGTTCCATTAATTCATCAGAGAAATCAGCAACAGCTTCTATTAATTTACCTCTATATTCTTCAGCTTTAGAAACCATATCTGCTGGCATTTCTATTTCAGAAACTTCTTGAGCAGCGTTTCCAGTATAGTTGTAAGCTTTCATAGTAACTAAATCAATATATCCTGTAAAATGATCTTCACAACCGATTGGATAAACAATAGGATAAGCATTTTCTGCAAGTCTATTATGGATTGAACCTATAGAATATTCGAAATCAGCTCCCATTTTTTCCATTTTGTTTGCACAAATCATTCTTGGAACCATATAATCATTTGCTTGTTTCCAAACTTGTTCAGTTTGAGTTTCAACTCCTGCTTGAGCATCGATTAATGCTACAGCACCATCAAGTACTCTTAAACTACGAGCAACTTCAATTGTGAAGTCTACGTGACCAGGAGTATCGATAATATTGAATCTATAACCATTCCAGTGAACTGTTGTTGCAGCACTTGTAATTGTTATACCTCTTTCTTTTTCTTGTTCCATCCAGTCCATTTGTGAAGCTCCATCATGAGTTTCACCGATTTTATGGATGTTACCACCTAAAAATAGGATACGCTCAGTTGTTGTTGTTTTACCAGCATCAATGTGAGCCATAATACCTAAATTACGTGTTTTTTCTAATGATACATCACGTGCCATAAGTGTTCTCCCTTCTTACCATCTATAGTGAGCATAAGCTTTGTTAGCCTCTGCCATCTTATGAGTATCTTCACGTTTTTTAACTGCTCCACCTACACCATTAGATGCATCGATGATTTCAGCAGCTAAGTTTTCTGCCATACCTTTTCCATTTCTGTTTTTAGCATATTGAATTAACCATCTTAATGTTAAAGCGTTAGCTCTATCTTCTCTAACTTCCATTGGTACAGAATAGTTACTTCCACCAATTCTTCTACTCTTTATTTCTAAAGCTGGTTTGATGTTTTCAAATGCTTGATTTAAAACTTCAAGTGGATCTTTATTTGTTTTCTCTTTTACTATATCAAGAGCATTATATAATATTTTTTGAGCAGTACCTTTTTTTCCATCTAACATGATTCCGTTGATTAACTTAGTAACCATTTTAGAATTATATATTGGATCTGCTAAAACATCTCTTTTAATTGCTTGTCTTTTACGCATGTTATTATATCTCCTTTCTTAAATATTAATTATTTATTTTTAGGTTTTTTAGTTCCGTATTTACTTCTACCTTGTCTTCTCTTATCAATTCCAGCAGTATCTAAAGTACCACGTACAATATGATAACGAACACCGATTAAGTCTTTAACACGACCACCACGGATTAATACAACACTATGTTCTTGTAGGTTGTGTCCTTCTCCACCGATGTAGCAAGTAACTTCATATCCATTACTTAATCTAACTCTGGCGATTTTTCTTAAAGCTGAGTTTGGTTTTTTAGGTGTCTTAGTAGATACTCTTGTACAAACTCCTCTCTTTTGTGGTGAACAATTATTAGTTTTAACTTTATCCTTAGAATTGTAACCAATATTTAATACTGGACTTTTACTTTTCTTAGTTTTGTCTTTTCTTCCTTTTCTAACTAATTGATTAATTGTAGCCATTATTTTCTCCTTTCTTAATACACATTTCCAGGTGTATCATAATTCATATTTTTTTAAGTTTTCTTGCATAGAAAACCCGAAATCTAGATAATTTTATCAATATATTTATTAATTGTCAATAAGGAAATTCAACATTTTTCATAAATATTAACACAAAATCTAAATAACGCTCATATTATAACAAAATACATTGTTTTTGTCCACAAAAAAACCACAATTTCTGTGGTTTTAAATTACATTGACATTTCTTGTTCTTCACCAAATGAATTTACATAATCTGTAAAATACCCTAGTCTTTCATATAATTTATTTTTAGCTTCTATCATTTTCTTTTGATTATGTTTTTTTGTTAATAGTGTATCTTTTGGTTTTTCACCTACTAAGTAAGGCTCATCTATTCTTTTTCCCAGTTCACTAATTAATTCTTTTGTTATTTCTTCGTTTACTTTTGTCCATATTATATCTTCTTTTTTTGAAATTTCTTTATTTTCTCTTGCATCAATTCCTGTAATAATAAATTTTGGTGCATCTCCATCTTTTAAAATTAATAATCCAGATGTTGCCGTATTATATTTATTTATTCCTGCATCTACTGCGCATGTTAAACTTATAGCCATTCCTTTTTCGTGAACACTTTTTATTTCAACTTTGTAATCCGTCTCTCCTTCTACTAAATCAAATGTTCTATAAAAGTTTTTGTTATTTAAATAAGCAGGATTTCCTAATTCATTAAAAAACACTTCATCTCTCAATCTTTTATTTAACAAATTTACTAGAGTGTCACTTCCATTGAACGCATTATCTAGTTTCGCACCTTCTATTCCGATATATTGTATATTCATATATTACCTCCGTATATTTTTCCTAATGTAATTTTATCATAATTTATATAAATAAAAAAGAAAATTACATTTTATAATTCTCTTTCTCCTTTATTTTTAAATTGAATTACTATTGGTGTTCCACTAAAGTCTATATTTGCTCTTATTTTATTTTCTAAGTATCTATAGTAACTAAAATGTACCAATCCTTTAGAGTTTACTTCTATATCAAATCTTGGTGGTTTAGTTCCAGATTGGTGTGCAAAGTATACTTTTAGCTTTTTTCCTTTGAATGATGCTGGTGGTGTTTCAATAAATGCATCTCTAATAATATCATTTATAATACTTGTTTTTACTTCTTTAATTGAATTATTGTATGAAAGTAAAACTTCTGGCATTAATGTATGAATTCTTTTTTTAGTTTGTGCACTTAGGAATACCACTTTTGCAAAGTCCATAAATTGAAAGTTATGAGCAATGCTATTTTTCCATTCTTTCATCATTTCATCTTTTTCTTCAATTGTATCCCATTTATTTACAACAATTACAACTGGTTTTCCTGATTCAAGAGCGTATCCTGCGATATGTTTGTCATGTTCTACTATTCCTGTAGTACAATCTAGTACTAGTAAACAAACATCACTTCTATCGATTGCTTTCATACTTCTAAGCAAACTATATTTTTCTACACTTTCAAATATTTTTCCTTTTTTTCTAAGTCCTGCTGTATCTATAAGTGTATATTCTTCTTTATTATAAACAAACTTTGTATCTATTGCATCTCTTGTAGTTCCTGCTACATTTGAAACAATTACTCTTTCTTCATTTAAAAGTGCATTTACCAAACTACTTTTTCCTACATTTGGTCTTCCTATAACTGCTATTTTGATATTTTCATCTTCTTCTTCATATCCACTTTCATATCCGTCTGTTGCAGTTTTTAAAAGTTCGTTTACTCCTGTTCCATGTTCTGCAGAAATTGTTACATATTCATCAAAACCTAATGTATAAAATTCATATGCATTATCTTGAGCAGTTTTATTATCTATTTTATTTATTGCTACTATAACTCTTTTGTTTTGTTTTTTTAACATATCACGAATTAATTCATCACTTGTTGTTAATCCGTCTTTTCCATCAACTATAAATATAATAGTATCCGCTTCTTCAATTCCTACTTCAACTTGCATTCTAATTTCTTCATTGAAGTCTCCATCACTTAAATCAATACCTCCTGTATCAATTAAGTAAAATGGTTTGTCGTTAAATGATGCTTGACTATATATTCTATCTCTTGTAACCCCTGGGGCATCTTCAATAATTGCTACCTTCTTACCTACTATTCTATTAAATAAAGTACTTTTTCCTGTATTAGGTCTTCCAACAAGGCATATTGTTTGTTTTGCCATATTCTTCACCTCGCATACATTATATATTAAAACAAACATTTTTTCTAGTATATTTGATAAATTTATAGTATAATTCAAAATGTGATTTATATGAAGAAAATAGAATTTAAACCTATAATAGTTTCAATACTATTAATTATATTTCAAAGCGTACTTTATGCTTTATCAAAATTATTTTGTGATACACCTCATTTAATTGGTGGCACTATTGATGAAATGATACCATTTGCATTAGCATTTATTATTCCTTATGTTTTTTGGTACTTAATGTTATTTATTATTCCGTATATGATGTATAAAAAAGATAAAACAAATTTTTATAAGTACATTATAACAACAACTATTACAGTAGTAATTGCTAACATAATTTTTATAATATATCCTACTATTGTTAATAGACCCGAATTAAATGGAAACGATATTTTAACTTTAATTACCAAATTCATTTATTGGATTGATACTCCTGCTCTTAATTGTTTTCCATCACTTCATTGTGGATTTAGTATGTTGTTTATATTACATATTTGCACTTCTAAAAAACAAAGTATACCTTTTAGAGTATTTACACTTGTTGCTTCAGTATTAGTTATGGTTTCTACTTTGCTTATTAAACAACATGTTTTTATAGATTTAATAAGTGGAGACATTATTGCTACAATGGTATTTATAGTTATAAACTATGAAAATAAATTAACAAAAAAAGTTAAACAATTAGTTAAATAGCTAATTGTTTTTTTATTTTTTTATGATATTATTTATTTAGATAGAGGGGTGTTTTATGTTATTTGAAAAAGAAAATTATATTATAACAAATGAGGATACTTTTTATGATTTTTTGGAATATGATAAAAATAGAGTTTACTTATATCATTTCATTATAGTTAGATATAAGGAAAACAATAAAATCAAAGAATTAAAAATTGATCAAATTAAAGATTTAAATATACTAAATGATAAAAAAATCATTTATAAATATTACATTAGAAAAGTACATTATTATACTCAAGCTGGTTATTTTTTTGATGATGAGTTTGGTGACTTATATCATATATATAATATTGGATATTTTCATATTGGTGGTTTATTTGATACTAAGAAAGATGAATTAGAAGTAATAAAAAAATTATATGATGAATATCATGATAATTATTCTAATTTAAATTTGGAGTTTAGTGATGAAGAATTTTTATCTAATAATAAATCTGTTAATTTATTCTAACTAATAAAAATCAAGGATTGATTCCTTGATTTTAATTTTCTCCTTCTTCAAGCATAGTAATTATACTTATACCATATCCTAATGTAACATCGCTAATTACTACATTTGTAACTGCTCCTATTATTTTGTCATTTTGAATAATTGGTGAACCACTCATACCTTGTACTATTCCTCCTGTTTTATTTATTAGTTTTTCATCAATAATCTCAAAGCTAAATGCTTTTTGAGTGTTTTTTTGCTTGTTATATTTTTCTACTATTTTTATTTTAAATTTTTCTACTTCATCATTTTCTAATACAGTTAATATATATGCTTCATCTTCTTTTATTTCTTTAAAATCAGCTATTTGTAGAGTTTCTTTGTTTGGTAATTTTTCTGTATATTTACCAAATATTCCACTTGTTGTATTTTCTGTAATTGTACCTATTTTCTCGTCATATGAAATTCTTGCGTTTTTACTTCCTACATATCCGTCTTTGCTTTTTTTAATTGTTGTAACATTACTTGTAAGTAAATCTCCATCTTTTATTTCTACTTTTCTTGTATCATCATATCCTCTTACTTCGTGTCCAAGTGAACCATATATTTTTGTTACTGGATCGATATATGTAAGTGTACCTATTCCGATTATATTATCTTTAATATAAAGTCCTGTTTTATATAAGTCATTTTCTTTTTCTATATATAATTTTCCATTTAATACCTTATTATTTCTTATATATTCAACATCTACATAATTATTTTCTAAATTATCATTTATGATTCCTGATAATTCATCGCTATTATTTACATTTATTCCATTGATTTTTATTATTCTGTCACCTATTTTAAATGTTCTTTTTCCTATATATTCATTATTTACTTTATAAAATCCATTTATTATAAGTCCATCTGTATTTATTTTTATTCCTATACTTTCACCACCAGGAATTATATTTAGTGAATATGCTAATATATTTATAGGTAAAAAAACACTAATAATTAGTGAGTATATAATCTTTTTCATAATATTCACCTCATTATTAGTGTAAACAAAAAGGGTATTTTTATATACCCAATTATTAACATTATTCTTCTACTTCGAAATCAATTATTTTACCATTTGCTTCCACAAGTTTGTTAACTGTTTTTGTAGCTGCGTTTAGTTTTTTTTCACATGATTGAATTAATTTCATTGCTTCTGTGTATTTTTCAATTGATTTATCTAAATCTAATTCTCCACTTTCAAGTTCGCTTACAATTTTTTCCAAATCTTTTACTGCACTTTCAAATGTTTGTTCTTTTTTTTCACTCATTTTTATTTATCCCTTCTACTTTAGCATTTATACTTCCATCTTTTACCATGATATTAATATTATCATCTTTAGAAAGTGTCGTTATATCTTTTATAACTTTATTATCTTTATATACAATTGAATATCCTTTATCTAAAATATTATTTGGATTTAATAATTCTGCTTTTGTTTTTAAATGTTCTAATTTATTTTTTTTATCTTCAAATAATACCATTGGATTTTTTATTATATAGTGATTTTTATATCTTTCTAATAATATTGATGATGACATTAAAGTATTTCTAAGTGATATATTAAGTCTATCATATAAAGTATCTAATTTTTGTTCTTGTATTTCATATAACTTCATAGGATTATTTAATATATAATTAGTTTTATATTTTAAAAATGTTTGTGTACAATTATTTAAAATTGTTATGATAGAATTATTACATTTATCTAATGTGTTTTTAAAATATCTTCTTACTTCTTCAATATCTGGTACTGCTAGCATGGCTGCACCTGTTGGTGTTGGAGCTCTTAAGTCAGCTACAAAGTCACTAATAGTAAAATCTATTTCATGTCCTACTCCACTTATTATTGGTATTCTACTATTATAAATAGCTCTTGCTACTATTTCTTCATTAAATGCCCATAAGTCTTCTATAGAACCTCCTCCTCTACCTAAAATGATTGTATCTATATCTTCATAGGTATTTGCTAGTTCTATCATTTTAACTATATTTGGTGCTGCAGACTCTCCTTGTACAAGTGTTGGAAATAAATATATTTCTGTCATAGGAAATCTTTTATTTATAGTAGATATGATATCTCTTACTGCTGCTCCAGTTGAAGCTGTTATTACACCTATTTTTCTTGGAACTCTTCTTATCTTCTTTTTATGTTCTGGATCAAATAGTCCTTCTGCGTGTAATTTTTTCTTTAGTTGCTCATATAAAACATATAAGTTTCCGATACCATCTAATTCCATACTATCAACATATATTTGATAGCTTCCGCTTGCTTCGTAAACACTTACTCTTCCGTGAACAAGTACACTATCTCCATCTTTTGGATTAAAATTCATTCCTGCATTTTTGTAATTAAACATTACTGCATTAATTTTACTTGATTCATCTTTAAGTGAAAAATATAGATGTCCTCTTCCATGATATTTTATATTACTGATTTCTCCTTTTAAATATACACTTCTTAGTTCATAACTTTGTTCTATTGTATATTTAATTATTTTATTAATATCACTTACAGTAATATATTCATTATTCATGAGTTTCCTCATTATCTCTGATTTTATCTAAAACAGCATTGATTAATTTAACTACTTTATCATCACTATACATTTTTGCTAGTTCAACTGCTTCATTAATAACAACTAATTTTGGTGTATCATAATATACCATTTCATATGTTGCTAATCTTAATATAGCTTTATCTGTTTTTCCTAATCTGTCTAAATCCCAATTTTCTAAATATTTAGTAATTAAATTATCAATATTTTCTAAATTTTCAAGTACTCCATTTACTATATCTCTAACGTATTTATTATCCATTTCAAGATTTTCTTTAAATACATCTTCTAATTCATATGGAATATTTTCTTTCATATAAAAATCTATTTGGTATAAAATTACCATAATTTTTTCTCTTGCTTGTGTTCTAGTTAATTTCATAATTCCCTCCTAAAACTTATTAAAATTATATCATTATTACAAATAAAAAAAAACAATTTAAATGTTTTTTTTATATTAATTTATTTTGTTTACATTGTCAATATTATCTACTAGTTTTTTTTCCTGTAATAACCGATAATACTACGGTAACTCCAAATGCTATTAATAAGTACTTTAATGCATTTTTATATTTATCACCATTTCTTATTTCTTCAACTGTTATTTCTTGTTTTATATCTTCTTCTTTTAATTCATAAGTACAATCAAATTTTGAAAAATCACCATATTTTACGATTTCAACACCGTTTTTAGTAAATTCCCCATCACCTTCAACATAGTATTTTGTTGTTGCAACTTTTATATTTGTTATATTACCTTTTTCATCAAGTTTAACACAGTATTTAAAACTTTCATCTATTGAATTAATTTTTGTTTCATCATCAAAGTAAACATGATCTCTTTTTTTACTTCCTGGATTCATTATATCTGCTCTATATTCATTAGTACAGATTTTATAAATATTTTTTGATTCTGTTAAAAACAATTTCTTTTGTGAACTATTATAGGAATTAATTATTGTAGGATATACTAGCAATACTAAAACTGCTAATAACACAATTACTACTAGTAATTCCATTAATGTAAAACCATTTTTATCTTTCACTTCTATCACCTACTATTTAAGTATAAATGATTTAATAGTATAAGTCAAATAAAAAACTTACTATACAGTAGTAAGTTCTTTTTCTTTTTCTTTGAATTTTTCATCAACAATCTTATTAAATTTATCAATCATTTCTTGAACGATTTCTAAGCACATATCTCTTTCATCTTCTCTTAATGATTCATCTTTTTTTATTTTATTATTTTCGTCTTGTCTTACATTTCTAAGAGCAATTCTTGCTTCTTCAGCCATTTTCATTGCTTGTTTTACATATTCACGTCTTGTATCTCCAGTTAATTCTGGAATAGTTAACATTATAACTTCTCCATTATTTGTTGGTGCGATACCTAAATTTGCTTCATGGATAGCTTTTTCCATGTTTTTTAAAGATGATTTGTCAAATGGTTTTATAGATAATACCCTAGCCTCTGGCACAGAAATTGTTGCTAAACTTTGAATTGGTGTTGGTGTTCCATAATATTCAACCATGATACCATTTAAAATATTTGGGTTAGCTCTTCCTGCTCTAATAGTAGTATATCTACTTTCTAATGTTTCGATTACTTTATTCATCTTATTTTTAATTTCATTTTCGTCAATCATATTTGCCCTCTCTTTATAAGTTAATTATAAATAAAAAAAGCATATAAATCAATAATTTATATGCAATTAAATTTGTTATTCTTGTAATGCTTCACTACAATCAATTGAGTATTGTAATGGACCATTAGCGTAGTTTTTATCAAGTTTATATTCTGTGTCAAAATATATTACTGGTGTAGATTTATCACATGTTGATTTAAACATTGATGTGTCATATCCCATGTTTTCTAAATCTTTAATTGATGCATAATATACTCCAGAATTATCTTTTTGAAGTGCTTCATATTTTTTGTTTTTGTATATTTCATTTCCGTATTTATATACAGCGTCATATACTTTTTGTTGTTCTTGTGTTAATTCAACGAAGTTTTCTTCGTTTTGTTTCATATTTTCTACATATGTTTGACAGTAATTATTGCAGTCACATTCTTTATTTTGTTCAGGTTTATCAATTGGAGTTTCTACTTTTTTTGGTGTAGCTATAAAATATCCTAATACAAATGATACTATTATACTAACTATAAATCCAATTATTAATAATACTTTATTTTTCATTACTATTCCTTTCTAACCAATTGTTGCATATTTGTAGCAAGTCAATGTTTTATTGCTTCCTTTATATTCACTCCATCCACTTGGACAAGAATATGAATAACATGTTTGACAATTACACTCATATGGATCACCATAACATGTTCCATAACATGGGGCTGGATTATATACTTGTTTTGTTCCTGTTTTTGTACAAGAGTACCATTTTGTACAAGGTTCATAATTAGTTTCAACTCTTGTAACTGAGCAAGTTGCATTTACACAAACAGTATGTTTTGAGATACATGTTCCTGATTGAGGACAACTATCTTCATATGTATACGTTTGTGTTGAATATGTTCCGCAATCTTGACTTACTACACATGTATATGGATCTCTACAAGTTTCACATTTACATTTATATTTTTCTTCATCAGATTGTCTTACACAGATATATCCTTTTTCATCATCATATGTTAGTGTTCCAGAAGCACATCTATATGCTAAACATTCATTTTTTGCTGATGCTCCTCTTGGTGAAGAATATCCTTCATCACACTTTATAATAGAGTTAATTCCTGGACAATAATATCCTGGGGTACAATCATCACATTTTGGACTACCTTTTTTTGTATTAAATTTTCCTGGTGGACAATTTGTACATTTTGATGAACCAGCGTTACTATAAGTTCCTGCTTCACATTCTTCACATATAAAGTCTCCATCATTATTATATGTTCCTGCTTTACATGCTTCCCATACCGCATATAATGTAACAGAACCTTTATCTATTTCTGTTAAAGTAGATACTTTTCCTTTCTCTGCATATTTAACGGAACCTGTTGATGTATCAGACCATCCTTTAAATATGTATCCATCTTTTTTGCATCCTGTTTCTCTTAATGAAGATGGAGTTGCATATACATGTCCTGTTGGGTTTGTGGTTCCTGTACCACCATTACAATTATAGTTTACAGTATATGTATGAGCTCTCATATATGGGAAAAGTGTAGTGTCTGAATTCATATCAGTTGATTTAAATTCTCCATCTTTATTTATAACTGGGTCACCTATATAATTTTTGTTTATATAGTAGCCTTCAAAAGTAAATCCTTTTTTTGATGGCAAATTTTCTAATTGGGATATTGGTTTTCTTCCTATATCATCATAAAAATATCCTTCTTTGTTATATGCTAAATATATTGTAGTTGGTTTAGTTTTTTGTTCACAATCAGTACATTGTTCTAATGAAATTTTATGTGTTCTATGTACAAACTCAAAGTAACAAATTGCATTATCATCAAATTTTCCAGATAAATAATATTGTTTTCTTACATTGTCATATTTAATAAATTCTTTGCACGATGAATCTTTACTATAGTATCTAAAATTAGGGCTTTCACAAATATCAAATGGTGTATTATTACCATCATACATATTTATTGTTATACTTTTTTTACCCTCAGATATGTTATTACATTTTGTTGGGGAAAGGGTTGCTCTTTCTTCATCTTTTGAAGCTAAATTAATACTAATTACATTTTGAAAATACCAAGGGTCATTCTTTGTTCCACTTCCATTTATTTTAGCTTCATTCTTAACAAATTGTGTAACTCTAACTCCTGTTTTTTTATCTAGTTCTAAATCTGTAAGTGTATAATTCGCCACATAATTTCTCATGTTACTGTGTTGAGATAAAGTCCAGTATTCAATTCCAGTTGCTAGATATGATGTATTGTACACATTTGTTATTTCAAATTCATCTCGGCTTAAAAATCCTCCTTTTTTAAACTTAAGAGAATTTCTATTTTTAGATTCTGAATAATCATACGGCATATTTTCTTGTATGATATATTCTCTATAATCTTTAAAATTAAATATGTAATTATTTGCTTTATTTGTTGAATTTTCATAATCATATGTTTTCGCTTTTGTTACAAACGGAACAAACAATAATAATAACATTACCACTTTTATACTTTTTCTCATATATTCACCTACTATAATAAGTATATCATAAAAAAATAAACTATAAAATAGTTTATTTTTTATAAATGCATAATAATGAATAAATATTTAACATAATATTTGCAAATAATACTAAAGACATATAATA
>JAZUBJ010000048.1:0-38286 GCA_045638445.1 Bacilli bacterium
GTAGTATAATCTCTAGTAGATTTATCAATTCTTTTTTTCATTGGTTCAAACATATTAAAAGTTTTAACCTCACGAATACTTAATAAATATTCATCAATTATAGTATTTCTATTATCAAACTTAATTGATTTATTATGATTCAATTTTTCAATATATTTACTAGACAATAATATAACAAATACCGAAACGACAGCCATAGCTATACTAGAAAAACCAACAAATAAATCAATCATAAAAAAATAAATAAATATAACTAAAACCTCAAATATTCTAATTATTCTAAGTATCAAATTACAATAAAAATCTGCCATAACATTAATATCAGTACTCATCATATTTAAAAATTCTCCAATATTAAACCTAGATAAACTATATAAAGAATTATCAAATACCTTATTAATCCCAATTTTTGTATAATTATCATACATAGAATTATATAATTTATGCCAAGTATAAGTATTAATAATATCAAAAATTCTAAATATAATTACAAGTAATATAGCACCCATTGCAATAAACATAGCATTTTTATACATACCATTCGTAACGTAATCAACACATGTACTAAATAATATTGGTGTAATCATAGCTATTGCTCTATACAATATAGAAATAATAATTTTAAAAATAATAAATTTTCTTGATCTTTTTAACACTAATTTAGTCGCATCGCTTGCTTTTTTCATATTTTATCACTCCCTTACTATTAAACCTAAAGAATTATATCACAGATATTTTAAATTTAAAATAGAAAATTATATTAATTGTAAAGATATTATTTAAAACTATATATTTAAAAAAAATTAAGTTATAATATATATAAAGTATGGTGATTAAAATGGATAAAATAAAAGCGATAATAGCTTTAATAATGATTTATGTAATATTAATATTTATAATAATGCCAGGAGAATCATTTTTTGGTCAAGATTTTGAAGGATTTTTAAAAAATGATTATGCACACATAACCGATATGGAATACAAAGCAGAAGTATTAGATGAAAAAGAACTCGGTGGAAAAGTATTAATAACTGAAGTTATAACATTTGACATACACGCATCAGATGAAGATAATCCATTTTGGGAACTATGGAGAGATCTTCCCGAAAGTGAATATGATGGACTTAAAGTAGACTATGACGTATTATCAGTATACGAAATAAAAGAAAATGGTTCTAAAGTAAAATGGGAAGAAAGCGATAAACTCTACTGGTACGATGAAGACTATGTATCTGAAGAATATGGACCAGGAAAATGGTACCATAGCAAAGGACCATATGATGACTATCAAAACTTTGAATGCCTACTCTTCTACATAGACGGAATATATAGAGATACAATTACATTCGAAATAAAATATATAATGAATAACGCATCACTTAAATACTCAGATGTATCAGAACTATATTTATCAATGTTTTCAGGAGACTCAACAAAAAATTTAAAATCATTTAAAGGACAAATTTTAATACAAAACAAAGATATGCCTGAAAAAGGAAATTATACAATTAGTACATATGGAACAACAAAACATAGATTTAATTTTAATGAATCAAAAACACTAAATAACGGATATCACACAATATATTTTGACCTTAACGAAGAAGATTTAAAATTTAATAGTGATAATAATTATATTGAAATGACTTTATTATCATATGGAGATGATAAACATAGCTTTACAAACTATGCACCAGAAAACAATGAAAGTGACAGTAAATATTTACAAGAAGCACTCAATAATGATAAAGAATATGATGAAAATATTAAAAATAAAATTAAAACAAAAAACAAAATATTCTTTTATACAATGCTTACAACAACTGTAGTATTATTACTAACATTTACAAAGCCATTAATATTAAAAAGAAAATACACAATATATAAATCAAGTATAAATCCAGATTATTTTAGAGATATACCATCAGACTTAGATCCATATTTTGCAGCAACTTTAGTATTCTCTAAAAAAGGAAAAAAACCTGATTTAGGAGATATATTCTCATCATTAATGCTAAGTTTAGCAAGAAAAGGATATATAGAATTAAAACAAATAGACCCAAATAAAAAATGGTCACAAAATAATATAGAAATAAATTTATTATACTCACCTACTACAATTAGTACAATGAGTACAACAAATAATCAAACACCTGTAACAACACTAAAAGAAGCAGATTTAGAAATCAGAAATAAAAATGGAAAAGTATTAGAAAAATTAACAGAAAATGAAAAAGAATATTTCAACTTAATATTAAAATATGCAGTTGAATCAAAATTATCAATGGAAACATTCCAAAATAAAATATCAAAAGATTACGACAACACAGATTCATTCTTAGATAAAGTTAAAAAATCAATAACAGATATTGGAGTTTCAAAAAATTATTTCCAAAAACAAGATTATAATGATGCAAATAAAGAAATAAAAGGAAATGCAAATGTAATCCTAACAATAGGAATATGCGTATTTATATTTGGAAATTTACTAACATATGATAACAATTACAATTTTGTATATGGTGTATTTACACTATTCGGATTAACAAGTATACTTTGTAGCATGTACTTATACAATTTATCAAGAAAATACACATTATTAACACAATATGGTGAAGAAGAATATGCTAAATGGTTTGGACTTTATAATTTCTTAAATAGTAAAACACTTATGAATGAAAAAACAGTAATTGATGTAGTTTTATGGGAAAAATATTTAGTATATGCAACAGCATTTGGTATATCACAAAAAGTAATTGACGCACTTGAAATAGTTTGTCCAAATATACAAGTAACACAAAGTATTGTACTTAGTAATTCATATTATAGAAGTACAAGTTTCAGATCATACAACCGTTCATTCTATAGAAGTTCATATAACGCATCTAACACATCAAGAGCATCAAGATACTCTGGTGGTGGATACTACGGAGGTGGTGGAAGCTTCTATGGAGGTGGAGGCCGTGGAGGCGGCGGTGGTGGCGGAGGTCACTAATACCAAAGACAAAATAAAAGATAAAAAAAAAATAAAAAAGAATAATTTAAATTATTCTTTTTTTAATTGTTTCTTAATCTATACTTATGAATCTTTACAAGTTTTGGTTCACTATATCCATCTGTAAAAAATATTTCTATCCCCTTCTCTTGATATTTATATAATATTTGACAAATATCATTTCTCATAAGTTCACTTTGTAAAATCACTTTATTAATTTTATTTTTTAATAAATAATTAGCAGAAGGCATATCTTGATGATATATATCCCAACTATTATCAAATATACCAACATCGTATTTATATCTATTCATTCTATTTTTATCAAGTAAAAATACAGGAGGAGCATCAACAGGTATTTCAATTTCTTTAAGTTCTAAAGCACCCCACAATAACAAAGGTTCAACAAGTTCATTATTCATAACAGCTTCAACACCAATATTAGGAGTTGTACCATTAAATAAAGGAACTGGTCTATAACCAATAACTGCAAAACCAATACCCTCTTTAACGCTTTTTTCACCATCAACATCAAGAATAACACAAGTATGTTTATCTAAAAAATCTTTATAATATATTTCAGGAATATCATAATCAACATATTCTCTTAATTCTTTTTCAATATCAATATCTACAAAACAAACAGGTCTTACCCATCTAGTCCACTCTCTATCATAAGGTGCCCAAATTTTATATATTTCTCTTCCATTCATTTCTTTTTACCTCTTTTAATAATTACAGGAATATCAGCCGCATCAGAATCAATTCTACATTTCTTACTGATTCTAGCATAAAATCCAGCATGATTTCCATCAACAGTATAAGAGCCTAAACAAACATGATAAAGTTCCCCATCTTGACTCTTTAAAGGTTTACTTAAAAATTGTTCTTGAGCTAAATAATCTTTCGGATGCCATCTAACTTCTTTCATAATTTTCTTGTATTCATCATCTTTACAAGCTTCTTTAATTGAAATTCTCTCTCCGACTCTTCCACAAGCTGGCTTATATATAAAACCTTTTCTCCCTTTAGCATCTTTTACTTCAATAGTTTCTGGTAATAATTCTCTCCATGTATCAAGACAAATTCCTGCATCTTCAAGATCATCCCAAATTAAAGGAAATCTTTTAGTTTGAGCAAATATGGCAATCGGATGATTACAAGAAGGAGTAATTGTATCAAAATACCCATCCCACTTCTTAGGTTTAATAGCTCTTAACCACTCTAGAGGAGTAAATCTAAAAATACAATCAACTTCTCCTTCATATCCATTAAGAACACTTATAGCCTTTTTATCTTTAAAAATCAAATGATCTCCTGCTCCATATATAGAAGTATAACCAAGAGCACTCATTTTATCACCAATATATTGCATAACTTGTCTATCATCACTATAAGAAGTACAATGAACAAACATAATTCTTCCATTTTTCTTTATTTTACCACATATAGCATTAACTAAATTTTCACCAAAATCAATACTATAATATTTACTTGATTTTAAAGTTTCAATTACAAGTTTAGGAAGCAAAGAAGCTTCAGCAAAACCACCTGGAACATCACTATTAACTTCACTAACTGCCCATTTTCCATCAGTCGTCGGATGAAAATCATATCTCATTAACCTAATATGTTTTTTTTCATCATAATTACTCATTCTTGATAGTTCATTATAAACTTGCTTAGGTAATGCAAGAGGTAAAGCATAATCTAAATTCTTATACAAAAAATTTTCTGCATTACGAGTTTCAACATCTAATTCCTCAGTAAGAGTTTTTAATTCAAAATACTCTTCTTCAGTAATTTCTAAAGCAAATTTAGCAACAGTATTATTATCCTCAAACATCGGATCCCATTTATAACAATCAAAAATTGCATTTAATCTATATTCTTCATATCTATCTTCAGGTATTTTAACTAATTTCATTACTACCACCTACTATATAACAATTTTATCATAAATAAGACAAATAAAAAAGAAGATTTAAATCTTCTATTTACTAAAATCAACTTTAACATTTTCCCTTTCAGTACTTGTTGCTTCAAAATATTTTTCTTCCTTAAATCCAAACATTGAAGCTACCATACTACCAGGAAAAACTTGTATACTATTATTATATTTTAATACAGCATCACTATAAAATTGTCTTGCATAAGCAATTTTCTCTTCTGTACTAGATAATTCATTTTGTAAACTAACAAAATTTTGATTAGCTTTTAAATCCGGATAACTCTCTGCTAAAGCAAATAGTTTTGAAACAGATTTAGTAAGTTCACTATCAGCCTTCATTGCATCCTCATGACTTGAAGCACTTTGATATGAATTACGAGCTTCTATTACTTTTTGAAGTGTTTCTTCTTCATGAGTCGCATATCCTTTTACAGTTTCAACTAAATTAGGAATTAAATCAAATCTTCTTTTTAATTGAATGTCAATTTGACTCCATTGATCTTTAACCGAATTTCTTAATTTAACAAAAGAATTATACATACTGATAAAGTAAATTACTATTAAAACAATTAATACAACTACACCAATAATAATCCATTTTCCCATAATCGTATCCTCCTTATACTAAAATAATAACACATTTTTTTACTATATTTCAACTATATAAACTAAATTACCATGAGACTTAATAATGTTTATTAAATCAACACTTTTTAACCATACAGTTGCAGTATTATCATTCGGATGTATTCCAATAATATCTTCGTCCGTTTTAACTAAATCTTTATCTAAATAAAAACTAACACACAACTCCTTATCATTTAACAAGCCAAAAGGACTAACACTACCAGGAATTAAACCAAGTATATTCAGTAAATCAGTTTCACTACAAAAAGTTAATCTTCTCGTATTATTTTTATCTTTAAATTCCTTTAAATCAACCCTCTTATCTCCACAAACAGTAATCAAATAATAATTTCTTTTCTTATCATCACGAACAAATAAATTTTTAGCATCTCTATCTTTATAAGGTAAATCTATTTTACTCAACTCTTCCATATTATAAACAGCTTCATGTAAAGTAACTTCATACCATATATTTAAACTATCTAAATAATTAATAATTTCTTCTTTCTTCATAAACCTCCTTAAATATATTTAAAATATTCTATAATTATATTATCTTTTTTAGTATTTTTAACTACTTTAGAAAACTTATATTTTCCATATTTACGAATACTAAATATATCATTTTCCTTTAAAATAGTAGAATCATTCTTCAAAATAGAATAATTCAATATAACACACTTATTTTTTATCAAATCAACACTATTACTTCTACTAGTATTAATAATTTTAGAAATAACCGCATCTATTCTAAGACTAGGTACAATAATATTTTTAATCTCATATTTTTTCTTGTAGTTTTCTAAATATTCTAAACTAACTTCCTCAATAGTAACATACTTATTACCTATCATATATAAACTATTTTCTATATAAGAACTCATTTTATCAATAATATAAAAATAGTACTTTTCTTCATCAACAATAATATCACCTATCATACTTTTATCAATACTTAAAGAATATAAACTCCCCATAATTTCTTGATGTTTTAATTTTTCATAACTATTTATTTTATATAATTTAACACTAGGTATTTCGTTTTTATACAAAATCTTCTTATCAGCTTCTTCATATACACTATATATATTATATTCATTCTTTTTTAATTTAGATGTTACAAGTTTTAATTCAAGAGGATCTAAAAAACCACTAGATTCACCCCTTTTAATTTTATCTACATATTTTTTTATTAAATAATCCATACAAATCACAAAAAATATTATACAAAAAAAGAGTAGATTTTTCTACTCATCAAATATAGTCTTTTTAATATCATTATATGTCGTTAAAACCATTTCTTTTTCTTCAAACTTAATTGGTAATAATTTATTAGTTTCAATGTCAACTTCATTTATTAAAACAACCGCAGTTTCAAGAGAATCATCATCATTTATTGTATATGCAATATAATTTTTATTAAATTCCTCTATACTAAACGATAAAATTACTTCAACTCTAATTTCTTCTCCATTTTCATTTATATATACCGCTTCATTTTTCATGTTTACATCCCCTTCTTTGTAACTTCATCTAAATTTTGAGCAAATGTTTTAAAATCTTCAACAATCTCTCCATTTTCTAAGTTATATCCAGTAACATTTGGATTAGCACCATCACAATTAAGAAACCACTTTTCAAAAGTTCTTTTTCCTGTAATAAGTGCTTTCTTTTTAATATCAGCACAAACATCTACTAATGCACAAAAAGCAGGTGTTGCAAATAATGTTGCAATTTCACCAAAAGGACCATCAGCAGGACAAAAAAATAAAACTACTGTAGCAACACTACCAGCAAATTTTACAAATTTCTTTGTCATTTTTGCTTGTTTATCAATTTTCTCTTCAATATCAGAAGATATCCCCGTATCAACTATATTCTCCTGATAAGACTTTTGTACTTCCTCCTTTTTACCATTCATTTTTTCATAAAACATTCTAGCCTTATAAATAAAATCTCTGTTTTCTTCTGTTACAATTGCACTCGCACTACTCATAAATACCTCCTAATTCATTATAAACTTACTCATATACTCATCAATTGTATATCTCTCATTTGTATAAGCATCGATCACATAATCATATGCTCCATGCTTTTCAGCAACAATAAACGCTCCATCAGTAAAACTAAATTCACCACTATCTACAACTTCTTGTTTCCACTCAGTGCTTCCCCAAGAAGCAGTTTTACTCACAGTATTAATATATTCAAATCCCATATTACTTTGTCCATTATCAATTTTATAAATATATGTTGAATAAGTAATTTCACCACTTCCACCATGAAAAACAGCAATATAACCATCCTTAACATAATCATATTTTGTATTAAATAACAAAACATAAAGTATATAAAATAAGAAAAGCAAAATTATAAAAAAACTTATAATACTAAGTCTAACAGTTAATTCTTTTTTCTTCTTTTTAGTTAAAACACCATCAAGTTTTTTAAACTTAATAAAAAATTCAACAAATAATACTAAAATTACAACAGAAATAATTATTAAAACATATTTCATATTTCTTACCTCTATTCTAATTATAACATATTTTTTAACGCTTTAATACTTTAATTATATATTTCTCTATATCAATATTACAATCTTGCGCATATTCTATTAATTCTTCATAACTAGCTTTTTGAATTTTAACTAAATCCATAACTGCCATACCAAATCCACTACTCATTGCTGTACCATAATAATCCATTAAATCATTTCTTAATCTTTCAAAATCTAATAAAACTTCCATATTAATCTCCTAACATCTTTAAAAGTTTATCTATTCCCATAACTATATCATCATACGTTTCATCAAAATTTCCTGTATACCAAGGATCTTTAACATCTCTATCAAGCAATTTAATTATTTTATCATCCTTATTAAAAATATATTTTATATTTCTAATATTATTTTCATCCATACAAATAAAATAATCATATTCATTATAGTCAGTTTCACACAGTCTCTTTGCACAATGTTTAGTATAAGGTATTTTGTTTAAATCAAGCATCCTTTTAGTTCCACGATGCATATCATTCCCTATTTCTTCACTTGATGTTGCTCTTGATACAATTACATAATCTTCAAGACCTAATTTATTTACTTTATCTTTCAAAATAAATTCAGCCATTGGACTTCTACAAATATTACCATGACATACAAAACATATCTTTTTCACCATAACACCTCACAATAATTTTACCATAAAAAAATAACTAATAAAACTTAGTTATTTTTTACTTCAACTTTTTCATCTGGTTCTTTTTTTTCTACTAAATAATCAATTTTAAATTTTTCAAGGTCACTCATTAAAATAATACCTCTATTAACGGCTTCTTTTATATTTTCACTTGTCCCATCATCATATTCTACCACAATAAATTCACTCTTAGGACAAGGAAAATAGTATATATTTTTATCATCTACAAATAATATTTCTTTATTATTACTACATTTAAAATTTTCATCTTCTTTTGTTTTATCAATTATATTAGTAATCACAAGTTTTTTTACTTCTTCCACAATCAAAGGTTTACATTTAAAATCTTTCTTTTTTCTAACAATGAATACACCATTCTCAACATTTCTAGAATTACAATCATATACATTGTAAGCAAGTCCTTTATAAAAAATATGATTATCACTTATCTTTTCTTCAAAATAAATAACCGGTTTACCAGTATCTCCAATACAAAACAAATCTATTAAAAATACAATAGCTATAACACTTATAATACATAATATAGACTGAACAATTTTCATAAGTCCTCCTCTATGATAATTTAATTATAACATATTTTATATAAATTTTAACAATAAAAATTATCTATTTCTATTTCGATAATACTATTCATATCTAACTTAAACTTATCATCAAACATAACGATCATTTTCAAATAATCAATTTTCTTTATAATTCCATACTTTTCAAAATATTTACCACCAGATTTTTTCTTATCTTTAATAAAATAAATAACTTTAACATAGATATCTTTATCCTTCAAAAAATTAAGTTTTTCATTAATAATAAGTCTTTGATCATTTGTTAAAACAATTTCTTTTTCAGTAAGTCTTGCAGTTTCACGAACTTCATCTTCATACCCAGTCAATGCAGAAAAAGGAGCAAACTGAGCACTTCTTGATTCAATGCTCATCCTTTTATGATATTTAGGTTCATAATGAGGTAAATTAATAATATCATCATACTTACTCATCCTCTATGACCTCCAATCTGAGAATTTCTATCAATAGTAGTTCCACCTTCTTCAAAATTCATTCCTTTTAATATTGAATTTTTTCCATATTTATTTTTTATATTAAGTAAAACATTTTGAAGAATTATTTCATCTTTCTCATCTTCCAAACTTTTTTCTTTTTGATTTACTTTTGTACTATTATCAGAAAACAAATCTAGTTGTTCTACTATAGGTTTCTTTTCAACATAATCTTCATCTACTAAATTACATACACACATATTAATTCTACGAGTCAATAAATCTTTATTAATAATTCTATCAAATAAAATAATCATATTATCTACTATAACTTTAGATGAAGATGTTTTATGATCTATATTAATAGTACCATGAGCATGTTTAGGAACATTTCTTCCATAATGATCAGTTGTAATTTCACCATGATACTTACGTCTTATTTCAGGATTAGTTAAATTTTCAATATCATACCCTACTGTTAACACTAACTGATCACATTTAAGTTTTTTACTTACTAAATCAAGCGCTATTAAATCAGCCATTTCTTTAATAATTAATTTTGTTTTTTCATAATTATAAGGACAATGTAAAACTTGCCCAGAACAAATGCTTTTTCTTTCAACCTTTATATTTTTAACATCTTTTATAGTACAAGGTTCATATCCCCACGCATGATCAATTAAAAGTTCTGCATTAATACCAAATAATTTAAAAAGTTTATCTTCATTTTCAATAGAACACTTGCATACATCACCCATCGTATACATATGATTTTCTTCAAGTTTACGAGCAATCCCTTTTCCTACTCTCCAAAAAGAAGTAAGAGGTTTATGATCCCATAATTTTTCTCTATAACTCATTTCATTAAGTTCAGCAATTCTAACACCATACTCATCTGCTTCACAATGTTTAGCAACTATATCCATAGCAACTTTAGCCAAATACATATTACTTCCAATACCACCAGTAGCAGTAATACCAGTTGTTTTATACACATCATGAATTATCATAGTAATTAATTCTCTAGGTGTTTTATTATAATATTTTAAATAATCAGTAATATCTAAAAATACCTCATCTATAGAATAAACATACATATCTTCATTAGATATATATTTTAAATAAGTATTATATATTTTAGTACTATATTTCATATAATATGCCATTCTAGGAGGTGCAACAATATAATCAACTTCTAAACTTAAATTATTTTTTAATTCTTCATCATTAAAAGATTTACCACTAAAAACTCTATAATTATTTTCTTTTTTTCTTTTATAATTAACTTCTTTAATTTTTTGAACAACTTCAAATAATCTTGCTCTTCCACCTAAACCATATTGTTTAAGAGTTGGTGTAATAGCTAAACATACAGTTTTTTCAGTTCTTGATCCATCAGCAACAATCAAATTTGTCTTCATAGGGTCAAGCCCTCGCTCCCTACACTCTACAGAAGCATAAAAACTTTTTAAATCAATACATGCATAAACTCTATTCATTTTCATACCTCCTAAAAACATTATAGCACAAAACAAACAACTTTTCGATAAATAAAAAGAGCAAATTTACTTTGCTCTTACTTTCTTATACGGTTTAAATAAAATATATAAAATATATATAAACGGAATAATTATTGATAATAGTGATAAACCAAGCATAAAAAATAAATACTCATCTCCCCCAACTATGCAATTCCAACAATATTCATGAAGACCAGAAAGTTCTAAATGAGTAATAAAGAAATAAAATAGAATTGACATAACAAGCCAATTAACAAGAAAAACAGAATGAAATTTAATATTATCAATATTAACTTTATCAACCCATCTACTAAATACAAAGAAATAAAAAATTAAAAAAACAAAATACAATATACAAGAAGCAATCATTAAATTTTTAATTTCAAATTTAATAATTTCCTTAAATATAATAAATAACGCCCAAACTATCAATTGAAGCACTACATCACAAATAGTAACTTTAATAAATTTTTTAAATTTAGTATTCATAACTTCACCACACTACTATATAAATTATAACATAAGTTCTATCTTTTTAATAATCTAATTGCTTCATATGCATTTTCACGTGTTAAACCACGATAAGGATCAGTTCTAACTAAATAACCATTTAACTCATTCATATAAGAATCATCAAGTATAACAAAATTACATGATATACCATTTAAAAAATCTTTTATTTCACTTTCTTTATTGCAAGAAATATTAGTCATAGCAATAACCCTATCAAATAAGTTGTATTGTATTAACTTATCTTTTAATACTTCCATATGATCATTATATTTTCTCCATGAAGAACTTATAACAATGTATGAATTAGTTTCATCAATTATATATTTTAAATATTTCATACATTCTTCATCAAAAGGAAAATCTTTTCCTGAATGTCTTTTCCCAGTCAACATATATACTTCTTTAGATTTTCTATATGAATTTAAAACATAATCAACATCTAAAAAAATAAGTCTCATTTTCTTTTCCTTCTTTGTACATTCTCATCTTCATAAGTAATATTATATACATAATCAACTTCAATTCTTTCATAAGCAACACAAAAAAATTCTCTTTCTTCACTAGTCAATTCAGAGTGTAAAAAATAATAATCTACATTAGTATTATTAATATAATCACGAGTTACTTCCATAAGAATATTTTTATCACCTAATTTGTTTAATATATATACTTTACAATTAGGATTTCTACTAAACATACATGATTTATCAAATAAATGATAAACATCAACAAATCTTTTTTCTTCAAAACAATTTACAACAAACTGATTATTAGAAGAATTAAATAAATACTTCATATTATCATATTTTAATTTAGAACACACTTTTTGTACTTGAGAAATACTCATTCCCTCAAATTTTAAAACAAAAGGTAACTTTAATTTAGATTTCAATTTATTTATAGTTATTTCATTTACCTCGTATTCTTGGTTTTCAAAATTATAATAATATCTTTTCCCATTTCTAAAAAAATAAACTTCCATAAAACCCTCCAAAGTAAAATTTATTATATAATAAAAAAGTAGATTATAACACCTACTTTTTAAAAAATTTATTAATAATTTTATTTAATTCAATTATATCTATAGGTTTAGATATATATTCATCAAAACCTTGATTAATATAGTATTCATGACCACCAGTAACAGAGTTAGCTGTAAAAATAACTATCTTAGGTAAATTATAATTTTCAAGGCTTTTTAACGCTTTTAAGACTTCTAAACCATTCATTCCTGGCATTTTATAGTCTAGCAGTAACATATCATAATTTTTTCCACTCTTTATTTTTTCAATACACTCAAATGGATCAGTAACATAATCAATTTTAAAATTATATCTTTTTAAAATTGCCTTTGTAACTTTAATATCCAAGTTATCATCATCACATATAAGAATTTTATGTTCACTACAGTCAATAAAATTAATAATATCATCATTTTTATCAGCATTCTTATCTTCTAAAATAATCTTATTACCAACTTTTCTTTGAGGTATATCTATATAAACAGTAGTACCTGCTTTATACACACTTTGAATTCTTAGATTACCATTAATTGATTCAACAATTTTTTTACACATAACAAGTCCTTGCTTAGAAGAATCATTACCATCAAAAATAGAATCTAAATTTTCCTCTTTTATACCACAACCAGTATCTTGAATAATAAAATGAAGAATTTGTAAATCCTTATCATTTGTAACATTGACATTAAATACAACTTTTCCAATATCAGTATGAATACAAGCATTAGTAACAATATTTAATAACACACTTTGAATTTTAGTAACATCACCAAATAATCTAGAACTAATATTATCATCAATATTCATTTCAAACCTTACTTGTTTTGAACCTATTCTAGAAGTAGCAACAGTCTCTATTTTTTTAAATATTTCATAAGAAGAATATTCCTTCTCATTAACAAAATTACCATCTTCATTCATATTAGATAAATCTAAAATACTATCGATAGAATCAAGTAATGTATTACCGGCATATTTTATACTCTTTAAATCTCTAAATATTTCATCTTTATTTTCAATACACATATTAGACAACGACTGACTTAAAGAAACAATTGCATTCATAGGATTAATTAAATCATATGATAAATTATATAAAAACTCATTTTTTACATTAGCAGTTTTATCTATCTTATTTTTAATTATTGAAACCTCCCTAAGTAATGCAATATCAGGATTTTCAATATTATAATATAATATCAACAAAATTATCATAGTAATAAAAGGCATAAAAGATATATATATGTACCTTGATTGAAAGAAAAAAGTTATCAATAATAATATTAATATTAATACAAATGTATTTAAAATATATTTTCTTTCTTTTCTAAATTTAACACCATAAAATAAACCAACAAGACAACAAGAAAAAGTAACAATCATAGTTCCAATAAATCCGTTACCACCAGTAAAATCAGGCTCATCAAACACAAATCCAGGAAATTCACCACCACTAATAGAAAAAACTAATATTAACATTAGCAAAAAAACTGATATTAAAACACCAACTCTTTTAAAATAATAAAATAAACTTTTATATTCTTTTCTATTTATTAATACATTTAAATACCATCCAAACACAAATATATATATATATATAATACCATTTCTTACATTCCAAATAATTCTCACTAATTCACTCATATTGCCAAGTTCTTTAAGTATAAATATAAATGCAACATCAAATAATCCATACAACATAGATGACATAATTAAACCAACAAAAAATTTTGATTGAGTTGTTTTAGAACGTCTCTTAGTAAAATAAGTACAAAGCATCATAATTGTTAAAACCATACCAAGTATTGAAAATATTAAATTATATATCATCTTTTCTCACCATCCAATACTTTATTTAAAACATTCCTTAAAAGTCTAGACTCTATAGGACACATAATATGATCAACATAAACATTTTCTTCCCAAAAAGTATCTGAAACAGATGTAAGTGCAATAACAGGAGGAACTTTGATTCCTGACTCACTTATCTTTTTAACAAAATCAACTCCACTCATTTCCATCATATCATGATTTACAAAAATAAAATCGTATGTTGTATAACTAACTTTAGAAATAGCATCTAAAGGACTAATAATATTTTCTACGTTTAAATTATATTGCTTTAACATACGATTAAGAACTATAGTATTAATACCAGTATCATCTACAATCAAACACTTTTTATCGGAAATATCTAAAACTACTGAATTTCGTGTTTGTATTTTAGAAATGATATCACCAATCTTCTCATCATTTAAAACTTTTTGTTCAATTTTAATAATAAATTCTTCACCATTTGAAGAACTAACAAATTCAACACTACCATTAAGTAAATCAAGTAAACCCTTAACAATTATTATTTTAATAATATCAACATCTATACCATTCTTACTATTAAAAATAAAACTTAATAATTCTTCAAAATTTTTATTAAAAAAATCATCATTTAAAAATCGAGCATTGTTTTTTATATGAAAAACATATTCATAAACATCATCATTTTTCAAACAAGAAGTAACATCTAAACTAATCTTTCCCCTATTAGAATGTTTAACTGAATAAGCAAGTAATATATTTAAAATTTTATCTATTTTATAGTCATCACCATTTAAACAATTATGAATATTTTCATCAACATTAATAAAAAACATTAACCCTTCTTTATCTATTAATCCATTAACATTACTACTAATATCAAAAATAATTGATTCTAATTTATAATCCTGATTATTTAACTTTTCTTTTTTAGAATCTAATTTAGAAATATCAAGAATACTACTTACTAATTCATATAATTTTTTTGAAGCTTCTTCTATATCATTAATGCCTTCATCATATTCACTTTGAACAAATGAGTCAGAGGATAAAAGCATATCAGTAAAACCTAAAATAGTATTCATTGGAGCTCTAAGTTGATGAGACATATTAGTTATAAATTCACTTTTCGCATGATTTAACTCTTCAGATTTTTTATTAGAATTATAAAATTCTTCTAAAAGAGAACTATCTTGACTTTCAATAGAAAAATATAAAAACATAATTACAACTGTATATAAAAAACAAACATCATTAATAAGCATAATACCACTTACACCTGTAAGAATTGAGATTAAACAAATAACAACAGATAATAAACCTAAAACACGAGTATTAAAATCAACTTTTTTTCTATATACAATTATACTAACAATACTATATAAAATCGTTATACCACCCATCACAATCATAAAATATTTTAAAGGACCATCTAGTATAAATAAATGTCCATCATTTAAACGAGTAATTTTAAATTCTAAAAAGACAGAACATAGTATATTTATAAGAACTAATATTCCACCAAGAACATAGCTTATTATATTATGTTCACGATAAAATTTTTCATTTTCCTCATCACTTTTAAATACAATAGCCATATAAAATACAAGTAAATAATCCCAACATACAAGAACAAAACACAATATTTTTCCAAACAAAATTGCATTATCTGATAAACTAGTAGCTAAAAAACTCCATATAGTAAACATCATAATACATAACATTGTACAAGCAAGTAAAGCAAAAAATACTTTACCAGGAATTCTATGTGTTCTACCCTTCAAAAAGAACATTATAAGTATTATCAAAATATAAACGAAACAAACAATATTAATACAATTTGTAACAAAGAAATCACTCGCCATATAAAACACCTCTCTACTATTTTCATTTTATCATATATAACAAAATAAAACATCAAAAACTTATAATTATATAAATGAAAATTCAAATAAAAAATAAGATTTTTATAATCTTATTTCTTTATTCTTTCAAGAATATAATCATCAGTAAATTCAGAATTTAAAATAACTTCTTTATGCTTTTCTATATCAGCACCATCTACATCAGTCATAAAATAATAATTCATATCAGGATTTCCACTTTTTATAACAATTTCTCCCATTTTTTTCTTATCTACCCAATCAATATTAGCAGCCATCATATAACACAATTCATCTTCACCAAGAGATATAACTAAATTTTGAATTTCGTCGCATAATTGTTTATCTTTTTCATAATCAAGTACTGAAAAAACATTTATAATTTGATCAATTGAAATTTCTTCATATAAATTTTCTACATTTGGTAAATTTCTCAGATATTCTAAAACTATTTCAAGAGCAGTATTTTGTATTCCTTTTCCATTATTTACATTATTAAAAACACTTATCAACATGTCAGCCTCTTCTTCATATGTTTCAATTTCATTATAATATCTATCTGGATCTAATACAGAATTTAATTTTAAAGTTGTTATAAATACTCTAATTTTCTCTAAAAGATTTTTAATTTTTATCTTTTCTAATAAAGAATACACTATATAATCAAAATACTCATCATCACACGACAAATCCTTGCTTTGATAACTTAATAAATATTTTATATCATCTTTTATATTATTAGCATTCTTTTTAGTTTTTCTACCAAAAGGATAAACCGGATAAATTTCACCTTCTTTAATTAATTCTTTTACCTCTTCAATTGTATATTCTTCTTTTAATGGAGTAAATTTATTTGAAAAAGCTTTTATCATTCTTTGATAATTTTGAGTCCACCAACTAAAGTCACGACCATGTCCCTCAGAACCAGAATCTATTGTTACTTTATCAATAGGAATTTCAATTATCTTATAAAATTTTCTTTCATATTTTCTATTTACATATTCTAAGTAATCATATATTTCAATTTCCATATCATAAAAATGACATATTAATTTGTATAAATCTTTTGTATTCATTAATTCTTTATTATTCATAAAATCAATTGATAATTTTACTAAATTTAATACTTCCTTCTTTTTACAATCAAAATAATATTCATAACTATATGTTTTTTCTTTAAGTTCCATTTTTATATCCCCTACATTCACGAGTTCATGAATGCGATGTATATTATACCACTTCTTTTATTCTATATCAAATTCAACTGAAAAATACTCACGTACATATGGACTAAGAACAATTGATTTAACAATTCTATAATGACCTTTATCAAGTGATCCATATAACCATTTCCAATTAACTTTCATCTCACGACCATTTTCATCGGTAAAATACCCTATCAAATTCCATCCATAATTATCTTTTAAAACAATTTCAGAATGCTTCCACTGACCATCAACATATTCATCAATTCGATATTCTTCGCCATACACACTCTTCTCTTCACCAATATCACGAACAATAATAGTACATCCATCTTTAGTAAGAGTACCCTCTTTGATAGACATACTCATAACATCACTCTCTTCAAATTCCATAGTGGGAACATATTCATTAGGTGGAGTTAAAGGACAATTTATTTCATTATCAACAGGACAATCAAATTTACTAAATTTTGATAAAACTATAACATTAACCATATCTTTTTCTTTAACACAGTAATATGTATCAACTAAAATACCTATATCAACATAACTATCCGCATCGGCTAAATATTCATTTCTAACACCAATTAAAGGACTATTTTTAAATATAACGGCTTGAAAAGTATCAATTAATATTATGCAAATAATAGTTAAAAAGATAATTTTTATTGTTTTAATTTTACTTTTCATATCCTTTATTTTAGAACCAGAATAATCAATCGTTTTAATAATATTCTCTTCTAATTTTGAGTTATATTCTTTTTTATTTAGTTTCTCACCACTTAATAACTCATTAATAGAAATATCTAACTCATCACATAAAGGCTTAATTAAACTTAAATCAGGCATACCACGACCATTTTCCCATTTAGATATTGCTCTATCTGTTATATTTAATCTCATAGCAAGTTCTTTTTGCGTAAGTTCTTTCTCTTTTCTAAGTTCACATATAAACTTTCCTATTTTTTCTTGATTCATACTTTTCACCCAAACTAATTATATAACATAGAAAACAAAAAAACACCAAACTTTCCGTAGAGTTAGTGTTTTTTAATTCTCTTTAACTTACCAGGTTCACTCCACCAATCGTAGTCATAATAATCTATATAATTTAATATTAAATCCCAAGGAGCACCAAGTCTTTTTAAACTTTCAATTTGTCTTGTTAAACAATACATCTCACCACTATAACCACCAGCAGCTACATTAGGTTCTTTATTTTCATATACACTCTCTACATATAATTTGTTGTGACAAGCTTCATGAAAAATCGCACAACAAAGATTTTCAATATATGAATCAAAATCATAAAAATTTATAACACAAGTTGGAACTTCTTGATAAGCATCGTAATATGTATGATGAGATGATGGACAATACATAATCTTTCCTATATTTTGAATAACTACTTTATAACTCATATAATCACGTTCTTTTAATACTAATAAAGCATCTTTTACTTTTCTAACAAATTCTCTAGTACCAACTATTTTAATTTCATGTTTATCTTCAATTTTATCATTATATTCATTTCTTACAGCCTCAATAACATCTTCAGGTGCATTCATTTTATTTAGCATTTCAAATTGAAATTGATATGACTCTATCATAGACGCTTTCCCATCATAACAACAAAACTCACCATTTTTATTTTTTCTATAATTAATACTAACTAAATAAGCATGATAAGCTTCTCTAAGTAAACAACTAGCATACAAATAAGTACTAGCTTTACTTATATTATTGCCAACATAATAAGTAAGATCAGTATAAGGATATAAAAAAGAAATGTTATTTTTTTTAATTTTACAAATTCGCGACACAACAAACTCAAACTTTTCCCTATCAGTTTCCTTAATTAATCTCAAAGCTTTCTTAGTATTACGAATAAATTCTTTATCTCCAATTATCTCCATATTTCTTCTCCATCTTTATTTTATTTAAACAATCAATTAAATTAAATTCATCACTTGAATCTTTCCACCATTTTTTATCATAATGCTCTATTGCATAAAGAATATCATTTTCACGAGCACCAATTTTCTTCAAACATTCAATTTGTTTAGTTAAACAATACATTTCAGCACTATAACCACAGTATTCTTTTGAAGGATTTTTGTTATCCATTAAAGCATCATTAAATAACTTTCCATGATATGCTTCATGAACAAGAGCAGCAGCATACCATTTTAAATCATATTCACAACATACCTTTGTCATAAAAGCAGTAGGTACTTCTTTAAAAGGATCAAAATAAGATAAACCAATATCTACTTTATTTTCAACAATCGCCCCTAAATTTTGAATAACAACTTTATAACTCATAAAATCTTTTTCTCGTAAAAGAAGCAAACATTCCTTTGTTCTATCAATAAAATTTCTACTTCCTATTAATCTAATTTTTCCCATAATTATCTCCTCAATACAAGCAATTTAACATTTTCTCTAAGAGTTTCAATATAACCAGAGCCCCTTAAAATATCATTAAATGCTTTCTCAACATCACTATCAAAACGATAAAAATAATTAATAATTTCTCCATTTTTATCTAAATTAAAATTACTTTTTAAAAAATCAACTAAATCATCTATATTATCAGCTTTATAATAATAAGAAAGAATATTAGATAAATTAATCAAATCATAGCTTTTATCTATTCTCCTCTTTGTAATATCACATACACTACCAGAAATATTAAAACTATCATATTTTAAAATATTTTTAAGTTTCTGATAATTATCATCTTGTAAGTAAGGATTATATAATATAGCCATTTTTTCCAAAATTAAATCACTTCTAAATAATAAAGAATTATATATATCATATCCATCATCATACATAAATAAATAATCCCAAAATTCTTTATATTTTCCACTTAAAAACAAAGATATTTTTTCATACATTTCATCATTAAATATTACATTTCTATCATCAGAAAAATAAAACTTTAAAAAATCTTCCTTACTCAAAGCAAGAATACTTGCTAACTTTAAATGCATAAAATAAATTGGAAAAACAGATATATCAAAAACATCAATATTTCTACTTCCTGCAAGAAGAGAATTTGCAATTTGACACCCACTCCCAACTACACTTAAAACATTTTTTTTATTAATTAAATGATGAAAATAAGAACTCATATTTTCATTAGTAAACCTATATATAGAACTTGTTTCACTAAAAGTACTATTACCAAAATTAATCATATCACCACGAACAATTAAATTAGCTCTTACCATATCATCCATATAAAACTCCTAATACCAAGTTATTTTATCTTTTGGTAATTTTTGTAAAATTACTCTTTCCTCAGATATATCCTTTTCCTGTAAATATCTAATATTTTTATAAAACTTTTTAATATCATTAAGTTCTTCACTTGTAAGTTCTCTATTCATCGGAAAACCAAGTAAACATTTTGATTCACAAGCACCTAAATTTTGATCCCACATATATATTTCATTTTCTTTTTCATAATCATCAACTACATCTAAAACAGGAGTTAACAATTCAATATTAAATTTCTTACACAAATCTCTAAATTCATTTAATAATTCATCTTGTTCTATAGCAAATAATTGACTCTTTCTTGCACCCTCAGCAATATATGAAATACCCATTTTACGAGCAAGAGCAATTGAATATGTATACATAGCCATTCTACATAACAAACATCTATATTGACTTATAGATATTTTTCCACACTTTTCAAACAGCTCTTTAGCATTTAAGTTTTCAATATCAGCTACATTCCTATAATATAGAAAATAACTCGCAGTACTTGCTATACCCAAAAATTCAACATCATTTTTGAATCTATTTATTAATCTTTCAGCACCTTTTTGTATATTTTCACTTCCAATAGATGAACCATTATCAAAATTAATTAAATATACCTTATATCCATCCCTAACTAATCTAATACAAGAAAGAATACTATCAAGACCACCAGAATACATTAAAATCACTTCTTTTTTCATATATGTAATTTCCTAATAATTTCATCTTTATTTGTTTCAATTAAGCCATTGCCACCTTCATTTTGAGAAGTAAGTTTAACAAGGTGATCACTCATAGACTCAAAAAAATAATCATCATCAATAATACAATAATGTTGAATTTCAGGATGAGTATTCAAGTAATCAATAACTTCTTCTTCTCTACTACCTAATTTTTTAGTATAACCAAGTACTACAACACCATAACTACTAAGAACATTTATTAAATTGTTCATAATTTCATTATGTCTACCATTCCTATAAAAATAATCTTTATTAGAAGAAGTAATAACAATCTTCGATTCTGTTAAATTGATTACATTCAAAAGAATATTTAAATTATTTTCATCAATAACATCCATATTATCATATGTATCTAAAACGCCATTAAAATCTAAAAATATAACATTCATATTATCCCCTCTTGGCTCGTTATTATAACAAAAAAAGAGTAGAAAATCTACTCTATAATTGTTCCACCCCATTCAATAACACTATAACCTTTTCTTTTAACTGGAGTAAGTACTTGCTCTTTAACATTTATTTTTTCATCTAATCCTTTAAAGGTCATTAATATTCTTATTACACTATCAGGTTTAGGTTCAATACTCAATCCCATATTTTCATCAATCTCTTCAATTGTAGCAAATCTAATATAATTATATTTATTCTTTTTTAGTATTGGTAACCAGTAAATAATAAATTCTTCACTCTCACGAGAATTTAAACCAAGAATCTCAAGTTTATTTTCTAAAAATGGAATAATTTCTTCTTCACTAACAACAAAACCATCATCCATAACATTAAAATTAACTTTATTTAAAGATTCATAATACAAAGAATATAATTCACGATTTGTTTTTTTATCAATCAAAGTTCCATCAGCTAAAGCTCTTACATCCCAATAATTATTGTATTCTGGATAAGAAACAATAATTCTATCTTCACTTTCAAGTTTAACTTTAACATCCATTTCTTTTTCAGGATAAATATAAATAACAGGTTTATAGTCAACAGTAGGATCACTACTATTAGTTCCACTTACATTAACAGATATATCCATATCAGCATATTTTTTATCAAGTTCTATAAAATGCAATGATGTATACTTATCAGCAACAACACCATAAGAATCTTTACTAAAATATAGAGTTAACTTATTATTATCTAAACAAATATCCTCTAAAATATGAGTATTAAGAATCATATTACTTGTTATATCTTCAACAACAATAAATACCTTATCATTAAATTTTTCACTTGTAATATTCGCTTCACCCATTATTTTTTTAATATCTTTATATCTTTGATCATTCATAACTTTATAATTATCAATTTCTCTAGTTTTATTATCTTCATCAAGAAACTCATTATTATTTATAAATTCAACATAATTATTATAACTTTCTTCAGTCCAAGTATCTAAAACACTAACAAAAGAATTGTAGTCTTCAATAGATTTTAAAACTATATAATCTTCTTCTAATATTTTCTCATCTTCAAGATACATTGTGAAGTTCTCTCCTACACTCTCAAAAATAACTATATCTTCTTTAGGTTCCTCACTTTGTCTTCCCCTAATAATCGCAGTAATAAATATAATAGATATACCCACTAAAAATAAAGTTACACCAACTATTCTAGT
The DNA here is from genome assembly GCA_045638445.1 of Bacilli bacterium. Taxonomy (GTDB): domain Bacteria; phylum Bacillota_I; class Bacilli_A; order RF39; family UBA660; genus CAG-1000. The sequence goes on from JAZUBJ010000048.1 coordinate 23,391, forward strand.
AATTAATATAATTTTATCTTGTTGTTTCTTTACTTGTTCAGAAGATAACTTTTTATCACTCTTTTTCATACAACACCTCTATAATAAGTTTATCAAATAAAAACATGTATTTCAATTACTTAAGTACATGTTTACTGCTATTCAAAATATTTCTATATATTAAACAAAAATCATCTTGTAAAGTTAAACCACTATCTAAATTTCTTGAATAAAATCCATTAAACAAAGGAGAAAAACTAATCATATAAAAACTTTTATTAATATTATATTTTTCAAAAAAAGGATTATAAACTCTCAATATAAATTTATCATCTTTTCTCTCTATAATTAATCTATTAATCCTACTAATACTATCTTCATCCTCAATATCACAATACTGATCAGATAACCAAATTAATAAATCTTTATTTTTAAAAGAAGGAATATTTTCTTGAAAAATATAATTATTATCCATAATAAACGAAATGCTATCATAAAAATCACTATCTTTATCAATAATCATTTCTTTAGAATTAAATATCCAAACAAACTCATCTGCTACATATTTCATTTCTAAAACACATTCATTATCTTTTACAAAAACTACTTCATCATTAATATAAACCATTATTATCTTTTAACTCCAAAACTCTCTTTGATTGATCATAATATTTTTCAAGTAAATAATGAAATTCACTACTTTGAGACAATAAATCTGCTCTTTTTAATTTAAATAGTAAAGTTAATTCCTCTCTTGAAAAAATATTAATAATTTCATACAATTCTTCTTCAGTTAAATGTTCAAAATTTATATCATGGTATTTAATCAATTTAGAAATTTGTTCAATATCATTTTCACTAAATAAGTTTCTTTTAGCAAACTTTAAAAACAATTCTAAAGATTTATCCCAATGTCCATAAAAATGTCCAACACCATTCTCATCTTCACTATAAACATATGGTTTTCCTATATCATGAAATAAAGCAGCATATCTCAAATTTATATTACTAGCATCCACATAATCTACTACATTTAACGTATGATCATAAACATCATATATATGCCACTTATTGTTTTGTTTAAACCCCTTTGATACTTTTAATTCAGGTATTAAATCAAAAATCATGTCTTCATATAACTTTATATAAATACTAGGTTTATTTAATGATAGTATTTCATTTAAAAATCTCATAATTTCCCCCTATAATCCAAAAAATATTCCTCCAATTAATTCTTTTTCTGGATAATCACTTTCTAAAAATACTTTTTCAAACTTATCTCTATTATACAATAATTCTTTCTTTTCAATATTATATTTTCCATCATTTATATTAACAATAAAATAATGCGTCTTATTATCAGCTGTACAGCCACTACTACCAACATCAAATACCTTTTTATTATTATAATTCATCTCAAATACTCTATGTTCATGTCCTATAAATATTAAATCACTTTCTTCTTTTTCAATAATATCATTAATTTCACTAGTACTCAAAATATCAATTGAATAAAACGGATAATCTAAATTACTATCCTTTTGAAAAAAATGTTTAAACGAAACTTTTACTCCTTCAAATTCCTCATTTATTTCTAGATTACAGTTTAATAAGTAATTTCTATGAGTATCATCAAGATTACTTCTTATCCATGATTGATGTTCTTTTTCAATTTCACTAATATTTTCATCAATATCTACTCCACGAAGAAAATAAAGTTCATGATTACCAAGTATCATGTTTATATTGTTATTCATAACTAATTCCAAACATTCTTTAGGATTAGGTCCTTTACTCAATACATCTCCAAGAAAATAAACTTTATCATAATTATTTTTATTTATATCATATATTACAGCATCAAGTGCTTCATAATTAGAATGTATATCAGAAAACACTGCAATTCTCATATTAATCCTCCACCACTACTCCTAAATTACTAACAATATATTTGCATTGAAATGTATCAACTTTTATTCCCTTCAAAGAATAATTATCAAATATAATACCACACATATCATTACTTCTAAAATCAATTTCTTTTAAATTAGTATTTGAAAATCTAGAAAAACTAAAATTATTATCAGTAATTTCCATATTTTTAACAAAACACTCATTAAATGAAGACTCTTTTAAAAAAGAAGAATTAATTTTAACATTAGATATATTACTACCAGAAAAATTAATATATTCACAACTAGAATTATCAAAAAAAACATCTTTCAAAGAACAATCTATAAAAGATACACCAGTCATTTTACAATTATTAAATTCAACACGAGAAATATATTTATTATTAAAACTCTTATTAGATAAATCACAATTATTAAAAACAACATCTAAAAATTCAACATCCTCAAACTCAACTAAATCAAAATTAATATTATTAAATATACAAGAATCAATAGTAGTATTACTTATTACTATTTTATTAAGAGGATTTTCATTTATTTCAAAATTACAAAATTCGTTATCTAAAAGAATATCACCAAATTTAAATTCACTTGTTATTTTTATTTTAGGTTTATTTATTTTCATTTAATCACCTTTTTAATAAATTTAGAAATAATATCTAAATATAATTTAGGATTTTCAAAATAAGAAGCACAATGATCAGCATTATCTATCAAATTATATTCAACTTTCTTCTTATCAGATTTATATAACTCTTCACTTAATTTATAACTTATTGTATTATCATTTTTACCATGAATTATAAGTATTGGTAATTTAGTTTTTTTAACACTTTTAAGTGATGTATGATATTTAATGTTAAAGTCACCAAATAAAACTCCAGAATTACAAGCCAAAATTGAAACCAACTTAACTGGTAACTTCTTACGCCTTATTGTTTCATTCATAACTTCAAGAGGACTATCAAATGGAGCATCTGCTATTATACCACACACATTTTTACTCATAACTAAATCACTAGCCATTAAAACAGTCGAAGCACCCATTGAAGTTCCAGCTAAAATTATTTTATTATTAGGAAATCTATCACTAATATATTTAACCCAGACCGCAACATCACGTCTTTCCTTAATTCCAAAAGTAATAGTTTTCCCTTCACTCTCATAATGAGCTCTTTGACAAACTAAAAGTACATTATAATTATTATCAAAAACAAATTTCTTTATTCCTAAATTATTATCTTTATAATTTCCCCTATAACCATGAAAACTTATAACAATAGGTTTCTTTTCATCAAGAATATATAATTTACCAAATAACTTTAAATTATCAAATGACTCAACAAATACATCTTCATGAGACAATTTATATTTTTCATATATCTCTTTTTTAACATCATTCATTACTTTTCTTTGTTCAGACGTATAATTAATTTTAACAAGTTTACTAGGTTTATCACATCTGTAAAATATAACTCTATAAATTATAAAAGTCACTAACAAATAAACAAAAGTAATAGAAAGTAAAACATAAATAAATATCATAATAACTCCTTATTTTTAATTCTTTTATTTTCAAGTCTCTTAAGAAAACCACAGGTTTTACATAAATCGCAAACTATCTTACCATTACCAAAATTATCTTTTATAAATTTAGTTTTTTCTTTATTTAAAATTGATTCTAAATCTTCTTCAAATATATTACCAAGAGGAATATCCCCATTATTATCAAGACAACAAGGTACAACTGTACCATCTACTAATATAGCAATTTGTTTTCTAAGAGCCCAACATTTTCCCTTCTCAATAATTTTTTCACCCTTCATACTAGGCCAAGTAAATTCAATATCCTGATTTATATATATATGTTCATTTATTTCAAAAGCATTTTTTAATTTCAATTTTTCCTTCAAATCATTAAGTTCATAATAATTCTCAAGTTCACTAATTATATAACTATTAACATCATTATTTCGAATATCTTCTAAATTCCATAATCTATAAGAAATCGTAATTCCATTAAGTTCACTAACACAATCAAATATATTTTTTAAATATAAACTAGACATATGATCATTTTGATTATAACTATGAAGTGAAAAATTAATTTGTTTTATACACTTAGCATTCTTTAAAACATCCAAATTCTCTTTTATTAAAGTACCATTAGTCGTAATATTAACCTGTAAATTATACTTATGAATTATGTCTAAAATACCTTCAAGATTTTTATGCAATAATGGTTCACCCTTAACATGAAGAGTAACAACTTTAGTATAATTACAAACCTTTTTTATAACCTCTTCAAATTCGATTAAACTCATCATCCTAGCTTCTCTTCCACAAGGAATACAAAACTCACATTTTAAATTACACATATTAGTTATTTCAATATAAATTTTCTTAAACATAACACACCTAATTTCTAAAAATAATTATATCAAAACAAAATAAAAAATGCTATTTCTAGCATTTTTATAATTCATAACTTTTTCTATAATTATTCATAACAAATAATCCTATAAAGAAAACAATACATATAGTTAAAATATCATCAATTACACTATTAAAACCAGTTTTAGGATTCTCTATTATTTCTTTAAATAAAACTTCTACACTAACATCATCATTCAAAGAAAAAGAATACGTTCCATCTTCAAGTTTAGTTACATCTAAATCTAATACATTACCAGTTTTATCTTTTATAACAATTTTATCGAATTCATATCCATCATTAGCTAAATAATTGATTATTACTTGTGAATCAAATTTTTCAACATTAAACGTTCCATTTTCACTAGGTACTTTTTCAACTTCATATTCTAATAAATATTTTATTATAATAGCATCTGAACTACCATTATTTGATAAATCAGAAATATTTGTCGAATTAAAATATCCATTGATAAGAAAACCATCATCTAGCATCAGTATATCACTAAAAGAATCATTTGATGCACCGCCCCAACTTAATTGTTTATAAATAGAACCATTCTTATTAATAAATAATATAGTACCATCACTACCACCATTACATAAAAAATCAGGAATATTATCTGAACCTGTTTTTCCAACAACAATTAATGTACCATTTTTATAAATAATTGCATCATTAGAATAATCAGCACCATCTCCTCCCCATGAAGTTTGCCATAATATATTTCCATCTTTATCATATTTTAATATAACAGTATCATAACCAAACGTCCCAGGATCACTTTGATTTACAAAACTACCTACTTCAGTTGAAAGAGATTCACCAATAACTATAAATTCATCATTTTCATGAAGTAATTTAGCAAAAGTCTCATTATTATCTCCTCCCCATGAAGTCTGCCACAGTAGATTGGCATTTTTATCAAATTTTGCTAAAAATAAATCATTATCTTCTTGCGCATCTATATGTCCACCAACAACAAAACTGTCGTCACTTAATAATACAATATCGTTAATTGTAATTTTTGAGTTTAAATCTATATTTTTCTTCCATAAAACATTACCATTTTTATCATATTTAAACAAAATTTCATTAGATAACCTGTCAACAGATAACCAATCTATATTCGATGATTTGGATGTTCCAGAAACAATAAAAGAATCATCCGAAGTAACATAGACCTTATCAAAATTGTCATAATCATTTCCACCCCAAACATTCTTCCACAATAATTCTCCATCATAATTATATTTTAATAAAATAGCACTTTCATTAGTATCACCTTCAAGTTCTTTTATATCAGTTGAATTAGTATTTCCAAAAAGAACAAAACTATTATCATCTAAGTTTGTTAATCCATAAACAAAATCAATTTGGTTTCCTCCCCAACTATTTTGCCACAATAAATTACCATTTTTATCATAACAAACTAAAATTATTTCAGTAGAACGACCAGAAAATAATAATCCATCAATGTCAGTTGAATAAGATTCACCAGCAACAACATAATTACCATTTTCAAGTTCAATCAAATACTTAAATCTATCTGCACCTGATCCTCCCCAATTTTTTTTCCATACAATATTACCAGCTAAATCATATTTAATAATAATACCATCTGTTCCACGAGTACCTTTGCTAGGTAAATCAGCTAAATCATTAGAACCAGAAGAACCGATTACAATAATATATCCATCACTTGATAAAATAATATCATCAAATTCTTCTGAACTACTCCCACCAAAACCTTTTTGCCAATCTAAATTTACTTCTTCAGCATTTACAACACATGGTAAATATAAACAAAAAATGATTATAAAAATCAAAAATATTTTTTTCATATTATCACAACCTATTATAACAATTATATCAAAACAAAATAAAAAATGCTATTTCTAGCATTTATTTAACTGTTCCAAATTTTTTGAATGGAAATAATCTAAAATTAACTCTTCCAACTATATCATCTTCACTAAAAGTACCAAGCATTCTACTATCTTTAGATACAACTCTATTGTCTCCAAGAACAAAATATTCTCCATCTTTAGTTTTATAAGCAAAATCTTCAGTATTAGTAAATTCATAATTTTCTTCTATTCTTTTACCATTTATATATAATTGGTTATTATTATATTCAATAGTTTCATTTGGTAGACCAATTATTCTTTTAATAATTTTATCTCCCTCTTTTTTATTATCAAGAACAACTACATCAAATCTTTTAACATCTTTAACATTATATACAAATTTATTTATAAGAACTAATTGTCCATTTTCAAGTGTATAGTCCATACTTGCTCCATCAACAACAGCAGGAGTTACAAGAAAAGTTCTTATTAACATTACCACTAAAATAATAATTAAATAATCTTTTGCTTCTTTCCAAAATTTATTCATTTTTCCCTCTCTTTTAACTATTACAACATATTCATATTAAAATAGAAAAAAATTAAAGTCAAGACAATCAACAAAAAAAGACAATAAAAAAAATTAGTATAAATACTAATTTCTTTCTTTAATTTTGAAACTTCCAGTCATTCCTTTTAAGAAGTTTAATTTAGCTCTTCTAACTTTACCCTTCTTAACAACTGTAATCTTATCGATAATTGGACTATTAACTTTGAAAACTCTGTTAATACCAACATTACCATTTTTCTTTCTTACAGTAAATGTTTCAGAAACGCTTCCACCTTTACGAGAAGTTACAACACCTTCGTAAGCTTGAATTCTTTCTCTTTTACCTTCTTTAATCTTAACGTCTACTCTTACAGTATCACCAACTTGGAAAGCTGGAACATTAGGATTAATTTGTTTCTTATTAATCTTGTCGATTAAATTCACGATATATTCCTCCTTTGTGCTTTATTTAATCATGCATAAATTAAATATCTGCAGCGGATTAAGCGAATTAATAATACCATAAAAAAACTCAAGAATCAAGCATTTTAGGCTAATTCTTAAGTTTTTCTTTTTCCTTTGCTAAAGCACTATAAAATTTATTTTCAATATTAATTCTTTGTACAACTGTTAAAGAACATATAACAGTAACACAGAAACTACCACCATAACTTAAAAATGGAAGTGGTACACCAGTTAAAGGGATTAAACCTAAAACTCCACCTAAATTTATAAATATATGTAATAACAAATAAATTCCAACACCATAACATATTAATGAATTTTGAAGTTTTTTACTACTCGTTGCAACTCTAAATATAAAGAATATTAAAAGTATATATCCAATTATCAAAAGAATTCCAACTACTAATCCCAACTCTTCAACAACAATTGGAAAAATAAAATCAGTATGACTCGCAGGTAAATATAAATATTTTTGAATTGAATTACCTATTCCTACTCCAAAAAGCCCACCATTATCAATAGCTATATATCCGTTACACACTTGATATCCAGAATTCTCTTCATATCTATCACACGCATCAACATATATAAATCTATTTAAACGATAATCCGATTCAAGTATTCTCTGCGGAACAACTAAATAAGCAAACTTTAATGCCAAAATACAAAATATTAAACCACCCAAAGCAATCCGTTTAAATATAACAACTATTTTTTCTTGACAAGGAACTGCCATAAATACAAGTGCAAATAACGCAACCATCAAAGCTGCACTACCAAAGTCACCACCAAATAAAATCATTATACAACATGCACCACATAATAATAAAGGTGTAATAAATCCCCATTTTTTCCTATTAGGTTTATTAACCCAATCATCATAATAAGAAGCCATATACATAACAACAAATATTTTTAAAAACTCTGCAGGTTGAAAATTAAAACCAAATAAATTAAGCGAAACTTCGTTTACTCCAGTAGAGAATAATTTATTTTTCATATAAACTGCAAAAGTTAAACCTAAAAAAGTAATTGATAAAAGTCCAGATAACTTCCGATAAGTTTTAGTACTAAATCTTAAAATAAATAAAGATGCAACTAATGACGCTCCAATAAAAATAAGCTGTCTTTGAAAAAAATAATATGTATCCACTCCATATGTTAAGACAGACGAAATACTAGAAGCATCTAAAATCAAAAACGCTCCTATTATAGAATACAATAGCATCAATATTAATATTGGCATATTTATATTAGCAAATAATTTTATTTTTTTAGTCTTTTTCATATTATCAATATTATTATATAAAATATAAATAATATTGTAAACCAATCATGACCAAATGTAGTGTCAAGAAATGTCATATTTGTATAAAATAATATAGATTATAAGGAGGTATTTTTATGTACTATAATGGATATAATGGATACAATGGCTACAATATGTATCAAAACTATCCACAATACTACTCAAACGGAAACTATGGATTTGGTCCAGCAATGATATTAGTATTATTTATATTACTTGTTATTATTTTCGGAACTAACTTCTGTGGAAATAACAATAATAATTGTAATCAATGTAATCAATGTAATTCTTGTAGAAATTAAAAAGTCAGGATCAAACCTGACTATTTTCTACTATATAAAACATGCTTATAAGAAATACCATTATCTTCATTATTTGAAATAACTTCACAATTAAATAAATTTTTATCAAAAGATGGAAAATAAACACTAGCTTTTTTATCTTCTTCATCTATTTCTGTTAAATAAAGTTTATCACAATATTCAAGAAATAAACTATATATACTTCCACCACCAATAACAAATATTTCTTCATCACTATCTTTATATTTAATTAATAATTCTTTTATATTTTTATAAACTTCCACTTCATTTGGAAATTCATCTCTACTACTAAGAACAATATGTTTACGATTAGGAAGCATTCTAGGTAAAGAATCAAAAGTATTTCTCCCCATAACTACAGTATGACCATTTGTAATATTTCTAAAAAATTTTAAATCTTCTGGAATTTTCCAAATCAAATCATTATTTTTCCCAAGTTCAAGATTCCTCCCAACAGCAGCAATAATTGAATAACTCATATTTCACCTATTGCGCTAATGGAAAACTAATAGGACCATGATGTTTATATTTTAAAACTTTAACATTTGATAATTCTCTATCATCAATATCATTTAAATCAGTTAATTCTGGATCTATCCATAATTCAGGAGCTGGTAAATCTTCAAGTTCACCTTTTTCAACTTTATCTCCTCTTTCGATTTGTTCCATGATTCCTTCAACTTGATTTTCATAAATATGAGCATCTTTAATACTCCAACTAAGAGTACCTGGTTTAAGTCCAGTAACATGAGCAACTAAATAAAGAAGTGCAGAATATTGAGTTACATTAAATGGAAGACCTAGAGGTACATCACAACTTCTTTGATGAACATAAAGATTTAACTTTCCATCTGTAACATCCCATTCACTACAAAATACACATGGCTTTAAAACTGCATCCTTTATATCATCTTCTTGCCATAAATTTATAATAATACGTCTTCCATCACTAATTGAAGGGTCTTCTTTACAAGCATTAATTAAATAGATTGCTCTCATAAATAAATCTCTTAGACCAACAGTATATCCATAAGCATGACCAATAGTATGAGCATATTCAGGACCAAACCATCTAGCACTCTTAATTACTTTTCCTTTTTCTATAGCCTTTTCAGTTGCTTTAGCCATCATTTGTTTAGCAGTCTTCTTTTTGTTACTTTCAGTATATACTTTACCACGTGGAGTAATATACATTTGTTCCATTATATCTTTTCCATCAGTACCAGTAACTCCTGTATTATAGTAAACTGGAACTTCTTTTGGAGCATCAACTGGTGCTTTTCCTTCTGGATAGTAAATTCTATATATACCATCTTCATCTACTTCCCATTCATCCCAAATATGAACTCCTCTTTCTTGAAGCCATCTTACATCATTACATGCTCTAATCATAATCCATGTAATTTCTTTAATAGCAGCTTTATAATAAAGTTGTTTAGTAGTTAAAAAAGGAAACTCTTCACCTAAATCAAACTTTAATTCATATGATGGTATTTTAATAGTATCAATACCAGTTCTATTTTTAACTCTTACTCCTTCTGTTAATATTTTTCTACAAAGTTTTAAATATTCTTTGTCCCATTTTGCCATAATATTACCTCCTTATATTAAAATCTTGTCATTTTCATAACTTGATTCTCTTCATTTTTTAATTCTTCATCTACTAAAGTAATAATTTCTTCACTAATTGTATCTATACTCTTAATATCTTCAAGACCATGATATTCCCCATTAATACAATTAATATACTTCCAATCACACTTATCACATAAATATAAATATGTATCTTCAGAATGTTTTTGATATTCTAAGTCTGCTTCATTGCCATCACTAAACTCCCTACCTTTTCTAAGTTCAGTTGCAGCTTCAAATGGCATATGCAAAAATAATACCAAATCAGGAACAGGAAGTTCACACAAACCATATTCTAAAACATTTATAAATCTTAATATCTTCTCTCTTTCTTCATCAGTTTTAGCTTTAGCTACTTGAAATCCCATATTAGACGTCGTATATCTATCTAAAATAACAATATCATTTTCTTGAATAGACTCTTCTATTTCATTTAAAAAATTATATCTTCTATCAGCAGCATAATATAAACTACTAACCAAAGGATCAACATGAGAAGATGTCTCCTCAAAAAAAGTATTCATAATTTCAGGTTTACCTAAAAAAGGACCACCAACTATTTTACCAGTTGCACTTTCATATACAGGAAACGAATATCTTTTAACTTTATATCCTTTTTCTAAATAGTGTTTTTCTAACTTTTTACTTTGTGTCTCTTTTCCAGAACCATCAGTTCCTTCAATAACTATTATCTTTGCCATATACATTCCTTTCTAAAAAAAATAACATGCGTAAAACATGTTAAATCATCTATCATTAACATTAATATTACCTCTATATAAACTATACCAAAATATTTTTAAAAGTAAATATTTTTTTATGACAAAATATTCAAAAAATTATCAAATTCTAGATTTTACCTAAAGAAAAATCATAAAAAAAAATATCAAATAAAAAACAACTAAGTTAGTTGTTTGGTTTTAATACTAAATCATATTCATTTTCAAATTCCATAAATATAACATTCTCTTCACCTACTATTTCAGAAGCAAATTTTATACAATTATCTTTTCCTGTTAAAACTACACATGGAGTTTGAAGAAATTTCATAGACGCATAACTTTTATTAATAATAGCATACCCTTCTCTTGAGGAATAAGCAATAGCAGAACTATTATAAATAACCGCTTTATCCTCTAAAAAAACAATCAAATAATTATTAATATCAAGAGGTTGTGTTATAATCTCATTCTGAATTTCTTCTTTTTTATCTTCACTATTACTACAAGCATTCATACTTAAAAGTAACAAACACGTAAGCAATCCTGCTTTTAATCTTTTTAATTCTTCTTTTTTCATCTTAATATCCTCTATTATATGTAAGAACCATATCTCTATCATTATAATCAATATAAATAATATTTTCTTCTCCAACTATAGCTGTAGCAAGTTCAATAGCATCTTCTTTACTTTGAACTTTTATCCCTTCTACCCCTTGAGAAAATAAAGTTAATTTATTATCAACTATAATTTCATCACCAATCGAATAACAATCATCTTCAATAGTTATTAAATAATCTTCTTCATAAATTAAAGCTTTTCCTTGAACAAAAAATACAGCTGCACTCTTAGTTTCAACATTTTCCTTAGTTTCACTATCTTCTTCTCTTTTACATGCACCCATTGTTAAACATAACACACCAGCAAGTAATCCAGATTTTAATCTCTTTAATGTTTCTTTTTTCATAAACCCTCCAAATAAGTAAAAAATATTATAAATATTTAATTATCTTAAGTCAAACAATATTGAAGAAAATACTTAATTTTGCTAAAATATCTATGGAGTTGATTTATATGAACAAACAACAAACTATTGTATTTAAAGTTAGCGATAATATAAAAAAACAATTAATCGAACATTACTATGATATGAGAGAAGAAAAAACTCCTCCATATGCAGTATTTCAAGTTAAACAATATGATTGTGTAGTTACACTATACGAATCAGGAAAAGTTATGTTTCAAGGACTTGGAGCTGACATTGAAGCAAGTATGTGGAAAGATTTAGAAAATCATTTTAATGATCGCGACATAGATAAAGAAACAAAAGCTAAAGAAGAAAAAGAAGATGATAAAACATACTATTATTATGATGCAATCGGATCAGATGAAGTTGGAACAGGAGATTACTTTGGTCCTATCATCGTAACAGCTACTTTAGTAAACAAAGATACAAGAAAATTACTTGAAGAATTAAAAATAATGGACTCAAAAAAAATGACAGACGAAAAAATATTAAGATGTGCTCCAATTATTATGAAAAAAATTCCTTATGTTACTTTTACACTATCTAATGAAAAATTTAATGACTTATCAAACAAAGGATTCAACATGAATAAAATAAAAGCAATTCTTCACAATAGAGTACTTTATGAACTATCTAACAAAGACTTATCTTATCATAAAATTATAGTAGACCAATTCACTACACCAAGAAGCTACTTCAGTTATTTAAAACAAGAAAATATAACAGACAAAGTAACAAAAATAACTTTTCTAACAAAAGGAGAAAGCAAGCATTTAAGCGTTGCAGCAGCTTCAGTTATAAGTAGATATATATTTTTACAAGAAATGGACAAACTAAGCAAAAAATATGGTGTAAACATTCTAAAAGGAGCTTCTGATAAAGTAGATGAAGTTGGAAAACAAATTGTAAAAAAATATGGAAAAGTAGAACTAAATAAAATCGCAAAAATAAATTTCAAAAACACAGAAAAAATACTAAACGATTAGTTTAGTATTTTTATTTACATTAAATTTGAACATCACCTAATGAAGAAGAACCATATCCATCTGTATAAACTTCATAAGTTTTATTTAAATCAATAACAGAACTAGGATTAACATAACTTTGATCTCCAACATCAATAAGAACACCTGATAACATTTCAACATAATCAACTGAAATTATAGAAGAAACTTTAATAAATTTATTACTACTCTAAGTTCCATCGAGACTTACATTACCACTAGAACCAGGAGACAACTTCGCAGGAACAGTAACATTATAAGACTCACTACCTTTAGCTGCATATTCAAAATGATATTGCAATTAAACTTACTATAAAAATATTTTTTTCATAAAAACTTCCAATTTATTATTAAAAATTATCCAGATAAATATGCTTTAGGAAAGATAACATCACTTGGTAAAATAATATTATTAAAATCACTGTCATCTTCATAATATAAATTTGCATATGAAACATGACCATAATAAAGTGTATCATTCTCAATAAAATTATTTAATTTATCAGTATTATAATCACTAACAATCCATTCATTCCAAGTCATACCAACTTCTGCATTATAAATACTGTTATCAATAGTAAAACTAAATCCCTTTTTAGGCTCATTACCATCTAAATAAATACTATCATCAATAGAATATACCAAATCATAATTAGACCAAAGAATAACCTCCCCATCAATACTATAATCATCATAAGTCTCTTCACCAAAATCAACCCACGTATTAGTATCAATACCCATTTCATCTGCAATCGTTTCATCATTTGTTAAACCATAAGTGACAAATGAAACATTACTTCTATCAATCATTGCTTGAACACTACCATATTTATATTCGCAAACTAAAGGATTATCAGTTAAAATCAAATATGCAACATAAGCCCCCTCATCAAAATCATCGCCAAGATCATCTTCAAGTTCAATAAAAGCATACGGATACATTTCATTGTCCCAATCTGGTAGTCTAGGAAGAACTACACTGTTATACATATATAAGGGTATTTCTATTTCTAAATAATAATTAAAAACACCAGTCCATGTACCATATAATACATCACTTGGCATTGGATCAATAGAAATTGTTTTTTCAAATAACTGTTCATAAGAATCATTTCCTATTTCACTTATTCCACCAAAATCAACATTTAAAGTTCTTTTATCTTGTGAATTACTCTTATTTGTCAAAATAACACTATCATCAGACGTTACATTAATTATATAATCACTGTTCAAAACACCATCTAAAACAACAATTTCACTAGAACCAGGAGTCATTTTTGCTGGTACTGTTAAAACATATTCCTCATTACCATTTCCCATATATTCAAGTAAAGCACTGCTCGAATAATCCTCACTAGCATAAGATATATAACTCAAAAAAGAAATAAGAATTAAACTAAAAATTATTATAATTTTCTTCATATATAACACTATCTTTCTATATAAAATTATATCACAAAACACATAAAAAATACTAAACATAATTGTTTAGTATTTCTATTTATTTCTTAGTTTTTTTAATTATTTTGATATTAAATAATAACTTAACAAAATAAATAAATACAAATATTATTAGAAAAGCAAATAAATTAACATATCCAACTTTACGCATATATAATAAATCTTTAGAACTAAAATGATAAGTTCCAGAACCAATAACACAAGAAATAATTTCATATATTACATTAAG
>JAZUBJ010000049.1:0-8941 GCA_045638445.1 Bacilli bacterium
ATCACCTAAACATCTCTTTCCACTAAATGAACCACTTAATGCTTTTGCTGTTAATAAAGCATTTTGCCATCCACCATCAGAAATTGAATACCATGTTTCAATATTGTTATCTACTGTAATATTGAAATCTTCTAAATCTGCAATTGGAACAAATTCTTCACCAACTTTAACATTGATAACACATTGACTAACTGCATATTGTCCTATTGTTACTGTTGTTTCATTATTCATTAGAAACACCTACCTTTCAATATATAAATTTATTTCTATAGAATATTCATATACTCCATTGTCATCAGTTCCTAAATTCATAGGTTCTCCATTGTACATTTGAGTAAATATTCTTTTGTTTTCAATAAAAAAAGTCCTTTCTTCAAAGAACTCGTAAATTTCTTGTGCCTTTATTTCAGCATCATTTTGATTTTTTGTATAACGTAATAAAATCGTGATAGGTTTTACATAAGTACTTTTTAATGTCTTACCACCTATAACTGGTTGATAACTTAAATTCCTTTTAGAATTATAAAAGCATATAGCCTTTTCTTGGTTTTTGTCCATTAATCCAGTTGAAATCTTATCAGACCATTTAAATTCATTCTTAAAATAGTCTTTTACTTGCTTTAAAGTTAATTTCATTTCATTTTACCTTTCATAAATTTAGTAAATGTATTTTTAACAAAGTCTTTTTTATCACCACTAATATATGGATCAAACCATAAACCACCAGCATTTTTGTTTTTATCTTTCTGAAAGTTATATTCAGGATGATAATACATTCTTCTTGCATATGGAGTATCAGTTACAATTCTTACCTCACCTTTACTTTTATTAGAATCATCTATAAAAGTACTTCTATTTTGCATTGCACCAGTATCAAATGGCATTGTTTGACTTTGTATTAAATCACTTTTTAAAGCATCCGCTGTTTGTACAAGAGCTTGCATTGCTTTATTATCAATCTCTTTTACTTTACCAACATATACTTTTGAAGTAACTTTCATTATTTAACCTCAAACATTGTATGATGTATTGTTCCATTTGGATTTCTTGGCCTTGCACCTGAATGTATCTCATAACTACATCCATTAATAGTGATAACACCATCACTAACTGATTTTAATGATGGTGCTATATCGCCTTTGACAATAACCTTTCCAAGTAGAGTAATTTGTTTACCCTCGCTATCTATAATTCTTTTGGCTTTCTCGCTAAATATACATTTACCACTAGTTTTAACTGATTCAATTGGTCCTCCATCTTCTGAAACACCCTCTTCATATAAAACTAACGAATAATCTATATTTGCTAGTTTATCAGGAAAAGGTAATTCCTTAATTGTAAAAGCCATTATAATCTCCTACAATCAAGTCCAGTTTTATGAATTAAATCATATGCTATTTCTGACATATGATTTAGGCTTGCTGGAGTGTTTTTATTACCAACTGATACATTTATATCTAAAACACTATAACTAGCTATATTGCTTGATTCTAGACCATTTTCTAATATGTATTCAGCTTGATAACAAATAGCCTTTTGTACCTTTTCCTTTTGAAAGTCTGTCAAGTTATCAAAACCTATTCTTACTATTCTATTAAATGTTATACTATCAATCTTTTCTTGTGCTAAATCTAAATATTGTTTTATATCATCTTTAGAAATTTTAGTTCCCTTAAATGTATACAAATAATATTCATCATCCGCATAAAGTGTCATAAGCCACCTCCTATTGAAGTAATTTATTGTCTACCACTTCTTCTATTTTTTCATCCTTTTTAGAAGTCTTTTCTTTTACTTCTTCAAAGTTAGGATTAGAACGCATTTTATTAATATAGAACATTAAATGTTCCACTATGACCGCTCCTGTTTTCTTATTCTTGAACTTGGCCATTATTTTCACCAACTTTAGTTAATGTTTCAACTTGTGCTTTAAGTTCTTCAACTTCTTTTACTAAAGCTTCATTAGTTGCTGTTAATTCAGCATTAACTTTCTTTAGTTCAGTTGCATTTTTAGGAACTTCATTTGCTTTCACTAATGCATCATTTAGTTCAGCAATCTCTTTTACATATTCCTCTTTGAGTTCTGCTACTTCTTTTAGATGTTCATTAATCGTGATTTTTTTCTTTGGAGAATATTCAATGATTTCTCCATTATCATCATAGATATCATAACCATCATTTAAATAAGCTATTTTGATGGCATCATTGACTTTATATTCTTTATTTTCTTTTCTTGCAAACATTCTAAGACCTCCTATTAAGCATCAGCATTAATTCTTGTTGATGTTTTTAACATTTCATCTAATGCAAAAGTTCCGTTGAAACGTCTGTTTTGATAAAGATATTTATCTGCAGTTCTACTATCATGGCCTGGAGTAAATACATTAATATAAGAATATTTAACTCTTGAAACTTGAGCCTCAGGATCAATAATAATGTAGTTAATTTGTTTACCAGTTGTAGCAACTGCAAATCCATCGCTGAAATTATAAGCAGTTTTAAATCTTTCTTTTGGTACAACTACGATTTCTCCTAAATCTTCCATAGAGTGTACTCTTCTATCTAAACCATTAGACTTACTTACATCTAATGAACGTGAAATACCTTCAGCATTTTTAAGTGTTTTCTTGTATTCCGCTGTACAATACATAACACATCTTGATAATGGTACTCCAGCATCTTCTAATGCTTCCATATCATCATCAAACTTAGCTAATACATTAGCTGCTGTTGGTTTTTCAGTATCAATATGAGCACCAACTCTTGTAGCTTCTGTATAAAGTTTTGAGAATGTATAACAATCTAATTCAGGAATAGCTTGTCTTGTTTCAAATCTCTTTTGAACATTAGCAATAGAAACAACTTGATTTGTTTCATCTACATCTAATGGATCTATTGCAAATTCAATATCTCTATCATGGTCCAATGATTTAATTTCATAATCATTTGAATAAGTACCCGCATTAAAAGATAAATTTGTTCTACTGTGGTCTTTATATCCTCCTACACTTAATTTTGGTAATTTGATATCCTTTGAATTGATAATTTGGATATCAGGGTTAGAACCAAATAATTTTACTGATTTTAGTTCTTGGTCATATAAATCTAAAATATGACGGCTAAATGTTGTAGCATATTGTAATTCTGCCATTTTAAATCATCTCTCTTTCTATTGTTTTATTTTTTTATTCCAAATGCTTTTGATAAAACACTATCAAGTGAAGAATCACTACCATTTTGTGAATTATCAGCACCTACTTTAATACCAGCCATGCTAGTGTTAGCACTTGCTTTTAAACTTGGTACATCCGTTAAAACCTTGTTTAAGGCCTCTTTTACCTTATCAGGAGCAATTACCCCTTTATCATCCATACAGCCGTTAAAATCAGCTAATTTAATTAGATAAGGCATTGTTTTATTATCAACCTGTAACTCACCCGCTAATTTAAGAGCTTCATTTTCAATTTGAAGTTTTTTATATTTCAAGTTTGTTTCATTAAGTTGATTTTGTAGATTTTGATTATCTACCACTTGTTTTTTGCTATTTTCTTCTTTTTGAGTTTTGTAAGTCGAAATAGCTTGATTCATTTCTTCCTCGCTTAACCCTTGTTTTTGAAAATAACTTTTTAAAATACTATCTTCATTTCTTTGGTTTCTGCTATCAATCATCCCTTGAATTTTGTCATAATCAATTGCAGCTCCTTGATTAGTATTCGTTGTTGCATTTGAGCCAGTTGCAACTGCTGGATTTTGTGTTTGATTACCTTCCATCGGTAAATCCTCCTTTTTAAAGTCTTGTTTGACTATTCCAAAGCTTTTAAAGTCTTCATGTTTTGGACATATAAAAAAGCACCCCATTGGATGCTTAATTATTAATATTGGTTGTCCCACTAGGATTCGAACCTAGAAAATGTATGATTCAAAATCATATGTGTTACCATTTCACCATAGGACAATATAAAAAGACACTATTTAGTGTCCTCTTTTCTCATTTATTTTTGCTATATGTTATCCTATTTGCAATCAAATCTATCCTTTTGTTGATATATTTTTCTAATATTTCATCATTCCATATACGAATAACATTGTCATTTAACAGATATTGAATAGATTTCATTGTTTTAGACGGTTTATAAATATTTGTATCTTCGAATAATTCAAAATTGTAATTTGTTAATTGACTATTATTACTAATTACAATCTCATTTTTAACATTATTCTTATAATTTAAATAAATATCAGGGCAATGACATTGTAATAATGTTCCTAAATCTTTATATACATATTTTTCAACCATACTTAATGCAAAATATGGAGATACTTTCCCATCAAAAGGATTAATATATATATGATTTAAAAAATCTATATCAACTATACAACCATGTATATAACCAGTACCACCTATACTTTTAATATATCTTGATACTTCTTGTAATATATTATTAAATTCTTTTGTAGAGTCTTTTAATAATTTTGAATATATATACATACTATCATAATAGTATTGTAAATTGTTATTTTTAAGCTTAGTCATCTTACCGCCATCTAAAAGATATAATACATCTTTTTCATTTTGCAAGAAAAAACAATATAAATCATCCTTCTTTAACATTCTAATTATATATCCTTCACGATTAAATTCTAAAGATATACCTTTTCCTCTATTAAAAATTATATAGTCTTCTCTGGATATTGTATAAATACCATCTTTATAATATCTAAAAATATCATATTTACTTTCGTAATCAAATTTTTTAAAAGTAACGTTTCTATTATAATACCCTATTTGATTATCAGCATATAAAGTTTTTACATCATCCTTATAATATTGATTATTATGTGTGTGTCCATTAACATAAATCCAATTGTTATTATAACTATCTTTTGACCAATTTTCTTTTGGAGTATGTGTCATAACCACTATTTTTCTATCTGATATGCTATCTTTAATTTTTTGATATACTTTTTCAAATCTAAATGTTTCAGACAAATCTTCTTCTAAATCATTAACGCAATCTCTATACAGACCACAATTTGCATTAAATTTTGGATTATAACCACTAAAACCTAAACCACCTAATATAATTAAATTACTCTTTAAACATAATTCTTTTATTTCATCACATGACATATTTAGTATTTGTTCTTCTGATAGAATCTTCTTTTCATATAAACATGAGCGTTCTAATATCAATAATTCGTTATGTAAAAACGTTATATTCAAACTTTTGAAAAAATTCCTATATTGTTTAACACATTTACTAAATTCATTATATTCCCATGTTTCATGATTTCCTAGAACAACAATGATATCAGCAACTCTATATTTAAAAACTTTTTCAAGCGATTCAAAAAACAATTTGCATATTTCAAAACTATGTGATACATCTCCATTTATTAAAATATATTTACCAATAAATGATTCTTCACCCATACTATTATATAAACCACTTACTATCTCTTCTATATATTTTTCTATTTTTCGTTTACTTACTCTTTTTGGAAATCTTTTAATAATTTTATGATCCAAATGGATATCACTTATGTAATATAAATTATTTATTTTCTTTGACTCATTTATAGAAAGTTTTACACAAGGAATGATATCATGAACTATCTTTGATGGTAATAATGTTTCATTTTCTTTTGATATCATTAATTCATTATTATTGACATTTTTATCATAAAACCCATCATTAAATATCATAGTATCTACTCCTTTCTTTCTGAATAAATTATATCACAGAAATTGGAATATTTTCACAACTTTGTTTTATTCTTTTCCCATTCTTTCCTTTTAATTCTATACATGCTTATATTAGTTTCATCTAATGAACCTTTTTCTAATCTTCTATACTTTTTAATATTTCTATTAGTATTATTTAGTTGTTGTTGATTTTCTACTTGTTCCTCATTTATTGGTCCTATATCTTTATCATCTTCTTCTAATTCAGGATAATAAGTAGTTATTCCATGTCTACAATTAGGATGTAAAAATCCTTGTTTCATAGCATCACTTAATAATGTATGTTTGCCATCAGATTTACCACCACTATAAACATCATCAACTAATACTTTACCTTGCCATCTAGTACATAGCTTACAAGCACCACCATGTGTAGTCACTTTTACAAGTGTTCTACCTATACTAGCTCTAAAATCTCCCTCACCCATCAAATGAGTTCTTAAAGCTGCAGTTCTAACAGCCATTTGACTATATGATGCAATATTTACTCTTCTACCATCTTTATATTCAATGCAATTTAATCCACCAGCAAGAAAATTCTTACTTGCTTCATCAATTGCTAGAGTAGTAAGTTTCTTTTTACTTATTTCAGCTACTGCTTGTGCAGCTGCTTGTTTCTCAGTAAACACTCCATTACCAACAAAAAAAGCACTTTTATGAATGATTTGCCTGTATTGGTCGTTTATCATTCTTAAAGCACTTGCATTGGCTTTTTTCATATCATTATTTACTACATTTATTAAAGCCTTAACCTTTTTGTCATTTGTCTTGAAAAAGCTTTTATTCATTATCTTATTAGGTTTTAATGCTTTACCCATAACTTCATTATATTGCTTAATAGCACTTATAGAGCCTTGCTTTAATTCATTTTGCAAGTGTTCTGATACTTCTTTATCAAGTCCTAAAGTATATCTACCAATTATCTTTCTATTTTCCCTTTGGTATCTCTTTAGTTCTTTTAGTTTTTCAGCTTGCCATTGTGTGAATTTAAAACCTACTTCATTTTCTTCTTTTAAATGCCTACCTAAGTTTCTTCTCATTGAAGAAATAAGTGTCTTTTCCATCTCTTCATAGAGTTTTTTTATTTCATAATCATTCATAGGCTATACACCTACTCTTTTGCTACTTTTTTACCGTTTTTTTGCTGATTTCCACTCTTAACTAAATCCTTTCCACTTATAACTGGATTTTCTTCTGTATCAATATCATTGAAATCTACCTCTTCATTAATAGATGGTTCATTCATAGATATAATTCCTTGTTCTTCTTTTAATCGTTTCAATTCTTTTTGTTTCCATTTTTCGTCTTTTGAATCTCCATACAATTCATCAATAGATGTTTCTAAAGACATAATGCCATTCATTTTTGCTCTAGATATACTATCTATTTGAGAATCAAAACTTGGAGTATCAAATTCTCCAAACTTAACATTTATAACAGCTTTATTTCTTGGTGAACCACCAGCCATTTGATCCATTGATTGTAATGTAACATTAATTAGTTTTGGAATAAACTTTGATAAAGCATCTATTATACTTTGTCTAGTGTTCATTGTTGTTTTTTCCATTTGTCTTTCATATTGTGCGTTTGGGTCTTGAAGTTTCTTTGTATCAATTCCTAGTGTTGAAGGACTAATAAGGCCTTGTAGTGCCATTTCTAAATATGTAATATATGTTTGTAAATACTTATCACTCGGAATATCAGGTTGTTCAACTTGGATTTTATTTGAACTTCCCTCTTTCATATCACTTTCAGTTTCTATAAATTGATTGTCATACGGATTTGGAAGTAATGGCTCTCCTGTCTTTGGATTTTTTGGTATTAAATTTTCAGGTATATATGTTTTAGCCCTTCCTGTTCTTACTGCTTCAATCCATTGTGACACTATTTCATCAAGGCTATCAAAAGCATCATGTTTACCCTCAAGCTTACTTTCTCCTCGGCCCTCATATTTAAACGATTTATCAACTATTAAAGGCACTGCCCACATAACTTTATCATCAAATGTCAAATCTCTTAGTTTTGATAACTCCTCAATAGTAGACAAGGCAACTTGTTTATCTTCATCATATAATTTATATTTTATATAACCCTTACCATATATCTCTTTCAGTAAATATCGTTTGCTATTCTTTGTATAAAATGTTTTAAAGATTATCTCGATTAATCTTTTTCTTTTATAAACAAACTCAACTTTATCACCACTAAACCACTCAATAATAGGTTTATCCGTTATTGTTTGGTCATAACAAATTCGAGCAGCACCATCATTTATTCCTATTGCATCCGATATAGCAGTTTCTATAATATCTTCAAAATCAAAATCTTCATCTTCTTCAATAGCCTTCCAATCTTTATCAACCAAATCTACACCATTATAAGAATCCATAACTAATTCAGCTAATACTTTAATAATTCTTTTTGGTAAACCTGTATGGCTTTTTTTTATTTTCATTCCTACACTTGGAACACTACCCCAAAAAGTAGTTTCTCTATTCGGTAATTGTTTATACAATTGTTCTAATTCGTAACTATTTCCCCTTAACCATATCCTATTTATTACACAACTACTCTCAAAGTTTTCATTCTGCTTTATAGTAATAGCTACAGAGTTATCATCTTTATTTATTTCTAACCAATTTTGTAACATATTTTTCACCCATCCCATCTATTTCACCTCTCTTTAACTTCCACGCCAATTTTATCTCTAAATGGAATAAATCCATATTGTGAACCATTGATTGTATGATCATTAGCATCCTCAGGCTCATTGTCCTTATCTTCTTTCCAGCTATATGTTTCTAATTCAGCAATATGATGTGTACATATATCAACTACTAAATAATGTCCTGTATGTAACCAGTTTAATTGTAAGTTGATTCTATCTATTATTTGTACTTTCTTATATGCATTATTAAAAACATAAATAATTGGATGTGTTCTTTTATACTTGTTTAATTCTGTTATTGTCGCTTGGTCTGCACTATCAATAAATACATTCCTTGCTAATCCCCATTCTTTTTGATTTCTATTAAGAAAATCTATAAAATTAATCACCGTATCACTTGGTGCTAATGGTCTATCTAAATTAGCATTGTTATAAACCTTTTCATCAAGTATTACTAATTCTCTTTTATCAGTAATACCCATAAATAACATTGCTATCGTATCAGGACTTTGACTTGAATAAGCTGT
>JAZUBJ010000050.1:0-4392 GCA_045638445.1 Bacilli bacterium
AAGTTTTATAATCTTACGTTTGACAGTTTTAAGAGGACAAAAACTCCCAAACCCTTGCTATATAAGGATTTTGGGAGTTTTTAAACGTTTCAAAAAATGCGTAATTAAAATTATTTTTCAGTTTGTTCTAAAATTTTTTTAATTTTTTTATAAGTTATTATTTCGGTATCTGTATTTATTCCTAAAAAACGATGTAAATCATCTGTTAAATCATTTCTATCTTGGATAGGTTCATATCCTTTTCCTTTGTGTTCCAACAATTTCATTTCTTGTAATTTAGATACAATTTCGTGAACTGTGTATTTATCATTTAATTGATGTTCCAGGTATCTATAAATAAATAATGCTAGATAACAAGTGATAAAATGCCCTTTAATTCTATCTTCTCTTGATAAATGTACTGTTCCAGAATCAAATTCATCTTTCATTATTCTAAATGATTCTTCAATTTCCCATCTACCTCTCATTACTTTTACGATAGTTTGTGTATCATCCATTAAATTAGTTGTAATACCATATAAACCATTATATTTTTCCTCGTTTTTAAAAATTTCTTCATCTATTATATAACTAATATTACAGGCTACTTCACCATCATCAGTAACAGCAACCTCTTTAATGAATCTTTTCGGATCGTTTTGGTTTTTAGATAATTTGATTTTTTCTATCTCTTTTTTCTTTGTTATTTTTTCGTTCTTTTTATTAGTTTCTTCAACTATTTTTTTTGCTCTTTCAAATTGTTTTTGTTTTAGTTTGTGTTGATAATCTTGATATTTATAAGAGAAAGTAATTATTAGTGCTTGTTTTACTGATTTAGTTTCACATTCAATTTCTTTATAAAAGATTGTGTTGTAATGTGTTTTTTTAAAGTTATCATCTACTTTTGATAAATCATAAATATCTTTAAGATTTCCTAAGATTCTCCAACCAGTTTTATCTAAAGCATATTCTTGCAAGTCATTACTCAATTTCTTTATTGATTGAGTTATTATAAAACCACGTCCATCTTTAATATTAAAATTTTTGATTTCATCACTACACATTGCTGCATCAGTGCAAACAATAATATTTTTACCTTTCATATCGTATTCTTTTAAGAACTTTTCTTCACTAGGTATCATAGTTTTCGTTTCGGATGTGTTTCCAGGGTTAATATTCATCGCAAATGGATAACCATCTGCATCCATAAATAATCCCATTTGTACTAAAGGGAGCGGTTGGTGTTGCTTGCTTATTCCATATTTCTGAAAATCATTTTCCTCTGTATAAAAGAAATAGTTTGTACAATCGTAATAAATAACTTTATAATTTCTATCAATAACTTTATTACTATAATCAAATAATTCTTTTTGAATATTATCCATCTCTTTTGATAAGTAGGATAAAGTTCTGTAGATATGTTGAATATCAAAGTTATAATTTCCTATAAATTTTCTACTTTGTTCGTAGGTGGACAATTTAGAAGAAGGCCATATAATACGTGCAAAAACCAAACATTCTACTACTGAATTTATATCAAATGAGAAGTTATACTTATTTTTGATGTTTTCACAAATTTTATCAATTCCTAATTCATAGTATATTTTTCTTAAAAATAAATGTCCTGAAAAGAAAGAACGAACAACACCTTTTTCAATTTGCTTTTCAGGATTTAAAACTATGTTAATAGGAGGTTCTTTACCATTTTTAATCATTTGATTTAAAGAATCAATATATTCTTTAACTTTATCCATTGTATTCTCTGTACCAAATCTTTCTTGTAAATTTTTGTCATTGCCCAGTCGTTCAAAGACGCAAGTAGATCTTTTTCCATCTAGGTTTGTATAATCTTTAATGATGCAATATGTTGTATTACTTTTGGTAATTGTTTTACTTAATCTCATGTTTGTCACATCCTAATACAATGCCATTGTATCACATACGTATCAATTACGCAATAGAAAAAAATAAGAAAACTAGATTATATCTAGCTAAAAGTGGTATATAAGAGGATAAAGTGTCAAAGATGGGATTTATTTAATATTTTTCTAACTTTTTCTTGCTTAAGTTGACTGCATTGGGTTATAATGGTTGTATAAATAGAGAGAGGAGAAATTTATATTATGAAAAGCAGTAAAAAGAAAGCTTTGACAGTAACACTGGGTGCAATACTTATGGTAGTTACTATTGGAATAACATATGCGTTTATTACTACTACATTAACGGGAACAAAGAAAGTAACTTTAACAGCAGGAACTTTAAGTTTAGTACTTAGTGAGGGTAATGCAATTACAATAAGTGATGC
The DNA here is from genome assembly GCA_045638445.1 of Bacilli bacterium. Classification (GTDB taxonomy): domain Bacteria; phylum Bacillota_I; class Bacilli_A; order RF39; family UBA660; genus CAG-1000. The sequence goes on from JAZUBJ010000050.1 coordinate 2,285, forward strand.
CTTACCTATGTATGATGAAGTAGGTATGATACAAGATAAAGCCTTTACTTTTAGTTTGGCAAATAATACAAGTGTATCAACAGACTATACATTAAAATTACAAAAAATAGCATCTGCAAGTGAATTATCAGAAGATATTGTTAAATATTATTTGACAAAAGATGGAGTAGGAGAACCAAAACTTTTATCTACACTAACTGATGGAGTAATTGATACTGGAATAATAGAAGGAAATGATACAATAGAATATATATTAAGAATGTGGATAGATTCTAGTGTAACAACCAATGAAGCAATATCAGGAAAAAGTTTAAGTTATATGCTAAAAATAGAAGCATCACAGGCAGATGGACAACCTAGTATTCCAACAACAGTAACATTTGCGGGAATAACAAAAGAGGTAAATGAGTCACCTGATGGTTTATTCAACTATACAAGTGAAGGATGTATTGTTGATGTTATGACTCAAGAAAAAATATGCCCAGGTGAAGCAACAAATGGAATATATGCTATGGAAGACGATGACAGCTTAAGTTACTTCTATAGAGGAGAAGTAGATAACTTAGTAAAATTTGGAAGTTATACAAAAGATTATTATGTTTATAGGTATAGTGATTATGAATTTTCAAGTTTAGAAGCTTGTAAGTATTATACATCAAGTTGTACTGAAGATAATAAAGTATTAAAATATGCAGCAAGCGATAATGTGCCAATGTACTGGAGAATAATTCGTATCAACGGAGATGGAACAATTAGAATGATATATGCAGGGACAACACCAGATGCAACGAGAGAAGATACAGGAATAGGATTATCAAGATATAATGAGGAATATGATGATCCTAAATATGCTGGATATACCTATGATAAAACAACAACAGAAGTTGATAGTGATGCAAAAGAAGAAATAGATAACTGGTATAGTAATGTGTTTGAAGGAACAGTATATGATAGCCAGATAGCACCAAGTAAATTCTGTAGTGATTCAAGTGGATATGAAGATGATGCAATGGGAGCATTACTATTAGGTGTAGATAGGATTTATAGTTTTTCTAGTATTAGAAGAAATTTTGCAAATCTGTATGGAAGAGGAAATGCAAGTCCAACTTTCAAATGTACAAAAGAAACAGATGAAAATTTTGGAGGAAGTTATAATCTAAAAGCAGGGTTGATAACATATGATGAAATAATGGCAGCAGGAGGACAAATAACACAAAACAACTCATATTATTTGTACAACGGAACAAAAGGAAATGATGACGGATGGTATTTTTGGTCGATGACTCCGGCCGTGTTCGATGGTGATGGTGCAGGTGTAGGTGATGTTTATGGCAATGGTGGTGCTCTTTTCTATGGTGTCGATGACGTCGGTGGTCTGTTGCGCCCAGTTATCAATCTAAGATCAGATATCACATTCAAAAGTGGAACAGATGGTTCGACTACAGCTCCATACGAACTTGTAGAATAAATTAAATCAGGTTATAAATGAGTATTAATTTTTATCATTAATGCTCTTTTTCTTGATAGTGTAACAATTTGTCGGGAAAATTCAAATTCAAAGTAAATTAGTTGTTATGTGCTAATCTAAAAATTTTTTGAAAAACCGTACTGTTACAACTATTTTCAATAATTGGAATATTCGAAGAATTAGATGATTCTAATATAGAAAAGTTTAATTCTTCATTTTCTATTGAAATGCTTTCAGAATTTTTATAAGATTTTAAGTATAATCTTTGAATATCAATGCCATTCATTTTAGCTTCTACTAATTTCAAAAGATCTTCAATAGTATTTTTAGAATATGCTTTAGGTCTAGAAGAAAAGTATGAAGCAATACAATGAGAAATATGACTTTCCATAGAAGAACGACATTCGCTATTGAATGTGTTTTGAATTTTTTTCCAATTATTGATTATGTATTTTTCATATTCAACGATCTTTTTAAGTCTAGCTTCATCCTGTTCTTTCTCTTTTTTAATATATTTCATTAATCCAACAAAAGATTTTTTATCATTTGAATTTATATAATCGTTTAATAATTTTCTATAATCTTCGTTAGTAGTAATTCTATTAATGTCTTGTCTTGCATGAAATTCACATAAGCATAG
>JAZUBJ010000051.1:0-1873 GCA_045638445.1 Bacilli bacterium
ATATTTTTTATTATTTTTATTAGTTCTAATCCACCTATATCTGGTAGTACATCATCTAATAATATCAAATTGTATGTTTCTCCTGATTTAATTTTAAATATGCATTCTTCTCCACTTTTTACACTATCAACTTGTATATTATATTTTTCTAATATTTTCTTTGTTACTTTTATATTTAATGAATTGTCATCTACTATTAATACTCTATTATTTGATAAGTCTATTACTTCGATTTTCTTATTTTCATTTCCTTCTACTACTTGTGATAGTGGTGTTTTGTTTACTATTTTTTGTGGTAATTCTATAAAGAATATTGTTCCTGCTCCATACTCACTTTCAAACCAGATTTTTCCTCCCATTGAGTCTACATATTTTTTTGTTATTACGAGTCCTAATCCTGTTCCTTCGATTGCGTTATCTGTTGCATCATCTAATCTATTGAATTTTGTAAACATTTTATCAAAGTCATCTTTTTTTATTCCATATCCGGTATCTGATATTCTCATACTTAAGTTTTGAATATCTCCGTTTATTTCTCCTTTGATTGTTAGTTTTATTTTTCCTACTTCTGTATATTTTACTGAGTTTGTTAATATATTCATTATTACTCTATATAATTTTGTTGTGTCCCCGATTAATCCTGATGCTATATTTTGATCTATATCAAACTCTAATTTTATTGGTTTACTTCCTATTCTTGTTTCTATTACATATGGCATATCTGCTAGTAATTTATTTAAGTTATATTCTTTTAATTGTAAATCCTCTTGTCCACTCGCTATTTTATTAACATCCAATATGTTATTTACTATTTCTACTAAGTTATTACATGAGAATTTTATACTTTTTATATCATTTCTTACATTTTCTTCATTGAATTCTTCTATTTGTCTTAGTGATTTTGATAATTCTACTATTGCATTCATTGGACTTCTTATATCATGTGACATATTATATAAGAAATCTAATTTTGCATTACTTGATTTTTCTATACTCTTTTTAACTACTACTAGTTCTTCTGCTATTATTAGGTCTATATTTTCTATAAAGAAATATGCAAGCATTATAAATAAGAATAATCCTGGTCCTAAAATTGCAAATGTTGGAATAATTAGTTGTAGCGCCATTGTGGTTGTTAGTGTTATAAATCCTACAGCAATTGTTATAAACATTTTATGATTTTTATTATTTTTTTCTTTAGAATATTTTATATACTCAAATACCATTATTGTAATATGTAATGTAACTAGCATTGTTATCGTAGATATTTGAATAATATATTTAAATGGCATAAATTCAAAGACACCCTCATAAAATGGAGGTCTTACAAAAAATAATACAAATAATGAAACTAAAATAATTGTAATTGTTAGGGCATTTTTTGCTGACAATTTTTTTTCACTTATAAAAAATTCTTTCCAATTATTAGATTTATCTGTTCCTATTATTAATTTTGCATATGAAATCACTATTAAATAAAATATATCACTCACTATCCAGTGACCATACCATGATATTTGATATATAATTTTTGGTCCTTTGTAATAAAAGAATAACTCAAAAATGTCAAAAATTATTGAAATAAATGCTAATATTATTAACAATTTATAAACTTTTTGTCTAAATGTTACCTTGCTTATTTTATTTAATGATTTAAAATATGAAACTGATAAAAAGAATAATATTATAATACTTCCTACGCAAAATAATAGTTTGTATAGCATACTTTTATCTCCCCTTTCTTCTATTTAAATAATCTTTTTAATATTTTATCTAATTCTTTTGTATCTATTGGTTTTGTTAAATAGTCTGTGAATCCTAAATTCATATATTCACTTCTTGAATCATCTGATGCATTTGCTGTTAATGCTAT
>JAZUBJ010000052.1:0-22772 GCA_045638445.1 Bacilli bacterium
GAGAATTTCCAATATTATGTTGATATTTTAAGAGATGTTGATAATGTTGAATTAGATGAACATGAAGAAGAGAATCTTATAAATTTACTTGCTACTTATACTAATAATTGTAATATAGAAAAAAGAGAACAATTGAAAAATTATGATATTGTTTTGCTTAAAAAATTAATTAGTGAATTATTTGCGGTTAAGGATAATAATATTATTAGAAATCTAGCGTGCACATATTTATTTAATAAACCTTATGATATTGAAGGTGATTTTGGATTACTTGAGAGTGATACAATTAAGGAAATATGTGAAGTGTATGATCCAGAATTATTAAATGAATTTATGGTAGATGATGAGAAAGTATTTACTAGTAGTGAAATAAATATGTTTAGAATGATAAAACTGTTATTTAGTGTTGATGATAATGCACTTGTTTTATCATATTTAGAAGATATAATTGATGAAAAAATAGATAGAAATATAATTAGTATAATAGAATTTTTTAGTAAGTTAAAAAAACATCGTGTTGATATTTTGAATCATCAATTAGTTACTTTAGAAGATTTAGAATTGTTATGTGAAGCTAATCCTAAAGCTGCTAAGAAGAGTATAGAGGAAGATGTTGTAGTTTATACAGTAATTGGTCAAGATTTTAAAGTTTTATATTCTACTAATAATGATGGACATAATTATTATTATGATAGTGTTTTATCTTTAAAGAAAAATTATTATGGATATAATAAACTTAATAATACTGGTTCAGTTAGATTTAGTTTTGTAGATGACATGTTTACTCTTAAAGTAAATAAAGATAATTTATCTAAGGAAAAGATTGAAGCAGATTTTATATTAGTTCCTTCTTCTTTAAATGAGGATATTTTAAGAATTGCACGAGAGCGTAATTTAAGTGTTGTTGTTATTAGGGAGTGATTATGAAGAATTTAAATAATAAAATTAATATGATGAAAAAAGATAATTCTTGTTATTTAAAATACATAAAACGTTTTGTTAATAATAATAGGGCAAAGGAATTATTTATTAGAAATGAGAATTTTGAAAGTTTAAAAGATTTTATGTCATCAAAAAAAGTATCTTAGAAGATACTTTTTATTTTGCAATAAACTTTTTTTATTATTAAAATACATTTTTCATGCCAGCTTGTGGTTCTGCATCTTTTTCCTGCACATATGTAAGCTAATTCTTTTTGACTCATTTTATCACCTCCTAATATATTATTAGTTGGTTTATAGAGCTTACACTTGTTTTTTAATCAACAATTTCATTATTTTCAAATTTTATATCTAAAAATTTTCTACTAGATAGATAATCGCACATATGAACAAATCTTTGGTATTTATCTTTTGGTGCTTCTAGTACTTCGTTTCCTCTATAATCTGTTGTCCATGGTCCCATGTGAGTTTTTACGCATTTGCATATAAATTCAACTTCTTCTTTAGTTAATTCTAATTCACTTTCATTTTCTTTAACTAAATTTGCAATTAATATTGGATGATCAAATGCTGTATATTGACTTTTTATTTTTCCACATTTTAATCCATCATGAATCATTAATGAGAAAATAATTAAGTCTTTTTCATTTTGATTAAAGTTTTGAAGTGCTTCATTATTCATTAATTCAACTGCAATTCTAATAGCTGCTTTTGTGTGTCTTATTAATCCTTGTTTACCACTTGAAAATGCAGGGTGATATTTTCCGGTTGAACTTGTTTCTATTTCATAAAAATAATCTGGTAGTTTATTTAAGATTGTTATTAAACTGTTTTTTATTCTATTATCTTTTATGTATGATAATTCTGTATTAAAAATATTATGCATATTAAAACCTCTTTCTTTGTAAATTATATAATAATTTTTAGAAAAATGATATATTTATCTATTTTAAAATATATGTATTTATGTTAAAATTAATTTATATTTAGGAGGATAATTATGAAGAAAATACTTAATTTTTTTAGTAAGAAGACACCTGAAAAAAACTATTATATAGTAATGATTGTTTCTGTTATTGTTGTTGTGTTAACATTAGTAGCAAGAAATTTATATTTAAGTTATGTTGAAAACTATATAAATGTAAGTTATTTTAGTGATAAGAGTATTAATCAAATTAATACAGATGACTTTGATTTTACGTTGAGTGAAGTTAATGAGGCAATTTTATATATAAGTTATAGAGATGATAGTTTAAAAAGTCTTGATAGAAAGATATATAAATTATTTAAAAAAGAGTCTTTGTTAGATAAAGTTATTTATTGGGATGTTACAGATTTAAAAAATGAAGGGAAGTATTTATCTATGTTGAGAAATAAATTTCCTGAAATTAGTGGTGAAATTTCGTTAGCTCCGTTAGTTATTTATATAAAAGATGGGAAAGCTGTGAAGGCATTATGTAGTGAATTTGATTTAATTAACGAAGATTTGGTAGAGGATATGATTGAAGAATACGGAATTGAATAGTTCTGTATTTTTTTTTGTTTAAAAATATGATATTATTATTATGGATAATTATAGGAGAGAGTAATGAAAGAGTATATAAGTTTAAAAATTGAACTTAATGTGTTAGTCTTTGATTATAAGACTATTACTAAAGAACAAAAGACTTTAGTTAATAAAAATAGTTTTATAGAAGATTCTCTTTTATATGATTTTAAATATTTTAAGAAAAATATTAATAAAATTGTTGAACTTATAAAACGTGATTTTCCTGATGTTAATTTAATTAAAGTAAAAAGATTGGTTACATTTAAATATGTGACTGATATTATTAATTTATTAAATATTCAATGCTTAATATTAGATTTCTTTTCTACAGTAGCAATGAGTGATTATGAATTATTTTTATCTTGTGAGTGTTTAAGAGAAGTTAGATGTTATTTTATGTCTTCTGATGTTAAGCATTTATTTAATGAAAAGAATATAGAAGTTCATATGAGTAGTGAAGTAAAAATAACCGATAAATTTTTAGAACTTCATGATACTGATAGTAAAGATAGTTTATATTATAAAAAAGTTATTACTATAAATGAAGAGTATCCTGAACTTATGAGTGATTTAAAAGAGTTTTTAAAAATAAATTATAAGTTAAGAGCTATTAATGTATGTGTATATTCAAAAGAGTTAATTGAATCTATTGTAAATCTTGTTAGTACTGATGAATCAAGAGAAGTTATTGTTTATTTACATCAAGAATATGATAAGGGAAATTTTATAGTTAATAATTTTGAATGGTTAAGGGAATTGAGTGATAAATGTAAAGAAGATTTTACTTGTGAATTTAGAATTATTTATTCTGATTCATTTGTTAGTAAAAATTTATTTAAACAATTAACTTTTAATAATTTGAAATTAGTATTTATATTTGGAATGTATATTTCAGTGGTGTCACTTGTTATTATTAAATCATATGAGTTTGTTGAAAAAATGAGTGTTGATACTTTAAATAATCAATTGATGAGTGAACTAAAAAACGAAATTAATAATCAAACTAGTGTTAATGAAATAGTTAATGGTAATACAAACGAAGGTGAAACTGTTGAAGAAACATTACCTGATAGGGAAGTTCCAGTAGAAGAAAATATTACTAAAGAAGAAGTTAAGAGTAAGTATAGTTTTGAAAATTCTTTTAATAAACTTAAGAAGATTAATTCTGAAACTAAGGGTTACTTGGTTGTTAAGAATACTAATATAGCTTATCCAGTTGTTCAACATAGTGATAATAGTTATTATTTAAAAAGAGATTTTTATAAAAAGAAGTCAAGTATGGGATGGATATATATGGATTATAGAAATAATTCAACTGAACTTGATGATAATACTATTATATATGGTCATAATATGGGAAATGGTACTATGTTTGGTACTTTGAAAACCGTTCTTGATTCTTCTTGGAGAAAGAATGAAGATAATATGATAGTTAATTTTGATTTAAATAATCAAAGTTATAAATTTAAAATATTTTCTATTTATAAAGTAGATTATACTACTGATTATTTAGTTACTGATTTTGAAACTGCAGATGAAAAAAATGATTTTATAAAAATGATTAGAAATAGAAGTACTATTAAATCAAATGAAGTGGTTAATGAGAATTCAAAAATATTAACATTATCAACATGTACAGGAAAAAACAATAGAAGACTTGTTGTTCATGCTGTGCTAATTGAGGAGGAAAAAGAATGAAAAAAATATTATTATTTTTAATTATGTTTATACCTATTTTTGTTAGTGCAGAATGTAATTATGAAGTACAAAAAGAATATGTTGGTTATGCTCGTGATGTTTCTGATGAGAGTATACCTGATGCTATCCAAAAAAAGTTTGATGTTGTGTTATATAATGTTAATGAAAAGTTTACAGTTAAATATAATGGTGTTAATTATAAAATTGTAGATAATAAGGTAGAGATTAAAGGTGTTAAAGAGGGAACAGACATGAAAATAGAATTGTTTGCTCCATCTGGATGTTCTGGTCCTGCTAGATATATATATATTGATCAACCATATTTTAATGAATTTTATGGAAGTACAATGTGTTATGGATATGAAGGTAAAGTTTCATATTGTTCATATAAATATTTACAAGTTGATCCTACTGTAGAGTTAGTTGAAGGTGCAATTAGTAATTATGAGTCAGGAATAAAAGTTGAAGAAAAAGAAGAAGTAGTTGAAGAAGTTGAGATAACATTTGGAGAAAAAGTAGTAGATTTAGTTGATACTAAGTTGATAAAAGTATTCATGTTTTTATTTACTGCTTATGTTACTTTTGTAATATATAATGATTTATATATTAAAGTAAAACATAAATTATAGGAGGTAAATGTGAAAAAAGTATTATTCTTTATTTTTATATTTTGTGTTTTTTCTTTAAATATAAATGCTTTATGTTATAATGATGATTTAAATGATTGGGCATTAAATGTTGATGTTAAGTTTATTGATTTTAATAGAAATCTTATAAATGAAAAAACAGGAAAACCATTATATGAAACGATGGATTATTCATATATATTATCTTTAAATAATATGAGAGATGATATTGTATTAAAAGCTACAACAGATTATGGTGCTGAACTTGAAGGTATTTATGTTCCTGGACATAAGGTTTATGGAATTGTTGATTATACTCCTAAAAATGGAGCGATATATAATATTAGAGTATATGGAAGTGAAGATAGTAAGTGTTCTAATGAATTATTAAAAACGATTACATATGAGATAGAACCATTTAATTTTTATTATAAGACGGAACAATGTGAACAATATCCTGAAGCGCCTTTATGTGCTATATATAAGGATACTTCTGATATAACAGAAAAAGAGTTTAAGGAAGAAATGAAAAGGTATGAGGAGAGTATTAATCCTACTAAGCCAAAACCTTCTATGTGGAAGATTATTATGTCCTATATGAAGAATTATGGAATATTTGTTTTAATACCTTTAGTTATATTAAGTGTTTATTTTCTTAAAAAGATACATGTTGTTAAAAAACACGAAAGGAAGAAATAATTATGAAAAAGATTTTTAAAATTATATTTATTACTATTATTTCTTTCTCATTTATAAATAGTATTGGTGCTATACCAAGTGCTTGTGATGGAAAAGTAGTAGATGCTGATTCATATTATTATGGGCATGGGTATGAGGCAAGAGTTAGAATTTGTCAACTTGCGAATTGTAGAGAAGATGGAGATACGGGTTGTCAGTTTGGTGATGCTGGAACTGCTGCTAAGTGGTGTGAAGGTGAATACACTAGTGGTGGTTATAAAGGACAATATCATACTGTAAGAACTGGTAAGTGTGATACTGAAAAAATATTTAAATGTACTAGTTGTAGTGCTACTGGTTGTCCTTATACATGTGAGGTTCCTTGTGCAGACCCTAAAAAAACTGGTTGTACATCAATTTGTTATAATAGTTTTAGTTTAGATTTAAACAAAGCAAAACTTGAAAAGTTAACTGATGGAGAAGTAGAATCAAAAGTAAAAGATTTTTTAGAAAAGTATTCTTATTGTAGATATGCAAGTTGTGATCCTTATACATATAAAGTTGTATATAATACTTGTGATTGTATAATTAAAGATGATTATGTAACTCAATCAACATTATATAATGCAAAATTTTCAACTATTGGAGATAGTGGTAATCGTATTCCTGCTTACTGTGTTTCTCCAGCGCTTGCAAATGCAGGTTCATCTAATGTTTATACAGTAGATGCAACACAATGTGAGAGTAGTAATAGTACAAGAGATTGTGGTTATGCAAATATAATGATTGAAGGAGAATATAGAAATAGAGTCCTTGGAATTTCTTCATATAATTACGCTGTTATTGCCGATGCAATGCGTTTATGGGGAGCTTATGTTGGACAAGATGGTTATACCGATACTGGTATTGCCGATGAAGATGGAAGTACTATTGGAAATGAAAATGATTGGTTAAGATTTGTTCCTGTATCTGGAAATACTTATAAGAATGTTTTTAAGGGTACAGTTGAAGAAATATTTAAAAATACATATTTTCAATCTATTCATGGTGGTACTACAAAATATTCACTTTATAATGTAGTAGACCCTGATACTGGTGAAACATACAATATTGCAGAACAAAATAGATTAAGATTAAAAGCTGCTACTTGTTCAAGAACTGCAATGCTTTGTGGAACATCTTCAACAAATTATGTTAAAGCATTATATTTATTTGTTAATACTGTTCAAGGTAATCCACATATGCAAGATCATTTAAATGCTATTAATCAAAAAATTAATGGTACTGATGATGATATTATTCATAATGATCCTACTAATGCAGGTGTAACTGTTCAAGGTGAAACAATTAAAATATCTTATACTTTAAGAAAAGGTGTTGAGATAAATTGTAATACACTTGATAAAGATACTGCAAATGATTATGGATGTGAGATTAAACAAAAAATAACTATTCTTGATAAGAATGGTAATAAAGTAAATGTTGAAATTGATGGTTATGATTATTGTGTTAAAAATGTATGTTATGTAGAACTTACTGATTATTCTGATGATGTATTAACTTGTGATGAACTTGAAAAAGTTACAGTGGTTACTCAATACTATAAAACATGTGGAGAAGAGAGTGTTAAAAAATATGTATCTTGTGGTTCTCCAACTACAACTCAGTTAATGTTCTCATTTGAACCGGATTATAATTGTAAAGAGGGTTCTAGTCAAACTAAAACAATAGAAATTACTCCTATATGTAATTTATGTAGAACAGGCGTTGAACATTCTAATCCAAGTTGTTCTTCAAATGAAACAGAAGACTATGTAATAAATTCTACATCAGATCCAAGTTTAAACTGTATTTTACATAAGTCATCAGTTGGTAATGGTGAAAATCAAAATGATAAAGCTTATTATGATTATAGTTCATTGTTTGGAGTAAATACTAATTTCTGTCGTGTATATTGTAGTGATAAAGTTACTTATTATTTAGCTCCAAAACAAAAAGTAAATTCTTCTCTTCAATTAAAATATGATATTGAGAGTAAAGTATTTGGTAGTAGACCTAATAAGAGTAGTCATGCTCTTACAAGTATTGTAATGGTTAAGCGTGATTGTGTATCTAATATTTATTACAATAATATATTTGATTTTAATAAAGATTGGGCAACTGCTTATGGTGTAAGTAAGGATGCTAGTGTTAATAATTGGCAAGAATTATATAATGCTTTATTAAAACAATCTGAAAAAGAAAATAATCGTGTTGATGTATTAAATCAAGTAATATATGATTTATATAATTGTAATTTCTTTGAAGAAAGTAAAATTACTGGAAAGAATGGTATAAATGGTGGAATTATTCAAAGACCAAAAGATTCAGTTAATGCATATAGTAAAGCATTAGATTTACTTAAGAATACTGAAGAGTATTGTGATGGAATTGATTGCGTTAGCGCAAAAATAAAATATGAAGCTGGTGCTGAGTATATAACACCTAAGAGTACTGAGGTTGTTAGAACTGGTCAAGATTATTTAGACCCTGTACTTTCAACAAATGAAATAGTAGATTCTAAACTTCAAGTTAAGTATTGTAAAGAAGGTGAATGTTTTAGAGGAATTCCTGAAGATGGTAAATATAAAGAAGACTATGATGGAGCTAAAGCATATAATCAAAATTTACATACTACAACTGTTCAGTTTGGTAATAAAGGAAATGTAAGAATTCCTTCTAATGATTATGCAGTATTCTCATATTCATTAGAAGCTGATTTACATAATTCTACTGTATATCAAACTCAAGAATATACTGGCAAAGTTCAAGTAGTTGATGATACTAACTATAATTCAAAATATTTAGATTTATCAAAATATGTTTATCCAGTATCAAGTTATGCTAAAAAACTTTGTACTCCAAATGCAAATGGTGGAGTTGACTGTGATGTTGATTATAAATTTAGGGTTCCATTAATTGTTGATTATAATAAGAATAAAAATTCAAATTCAAAAGTTATTGCTTTCTATAGAAAGTTTAATGATGATGATTTAATTGAAAAACTTGATAATCATGATTATACTTGTGAGTTTGAAGTTGTTAACCCATGTAAAGGTGGAGATGATTGTGTAGTTGGTTATGGTTATAAAAATATTGATTTAAATAATCCATTCCCTAATGAACGTCATGGTACAAACTGGGATTTCTATGATAATAATGATTATTCAAAATATGTTCTTGGTATTGTAAATGAAATAGAAGAATCTGGTAAAAATCATTTATATGCTACTGATGATTATCTTGAATATAGTTATAGAATAACAGGAGATACAATTGAAGCAATAAGAGATGATAATAAATCAAATGGATATTTTACAAAACCATATGATTGTACAAAAGATGAAGATAAAAATATTTTCTTAAATTGTAATAGTGATTTCTTAGATAAACTTCATAGTAATGATAATCCATTTAAAGTAGAAGTAATAAAAGATGATGGTGTAAGTAAATATACTACTGATAAAAATGGGGGGTTAAGATAATGAAAGAATCAGCATGGGGATATGCAATTATATCTTTGGGTTTGGTAATATTAGCAGTATTACTATTAACCCAAAGATTAACCACTACAAATGAAGAAGACTTCTATTTGGGAAGAGAAATACTTTCTGCATCAATGATAGATGCAGTTGATCTTGGAACATTTAGAGCTACTGGTGAGCTTGTAATGGTTAAAGAAAAATTTGTAGAGATATTTTTAAGAAGGTTTGCAGAAAGTGTATCAACAAGTAAAAACTTTCAAATAGATTTTTATGATATAAGGGAGTATCCGCCTAAAGCATCTGTTAGAATAAGGACAACAAGTGGGGATACAACAATTAAATCAGATTCATTTGAGGTAAACATTGATACATTATTAAGTGGTGTTTTAGAAACAGTGGTTGATAGAGATTACTTTATATATGCATCTCAAGGTGTATATGAACCTGAATATAAAGAATATCATGGTATAAAGAATAACGAATAAAAAAGTTATTCTTTTTTTTGTATAATTTTGTTATAATTAATTTGAATAGGATGTTAGAAGGTGAATAATGAAGAAGATAATAATTTTGATTTTTATGTTTTTTGCATTTTCATTTAATATAAATGCATTATGTTTTGATGAAAAATTAAATAATTGGGCTTTAGATGTTAAGATTGAACAAATAGAGTTTGATAATCAATTACCTAATGAACTTAATAATAATAGACCTTTAATTGATTCTATGAATTATGCATATATATTAACTTTATCTAAATATAGAGATGATGTAGTTATGAAAGCAACTAATAATTTTGAAGAAAATCTTGAATGGATGTATATTCCAGGTCATAAAGTTTGGGGTATTCCTAATTATAATTCAAAAGATAGAGTTGAGTATGATATAAAAATATATGGAGCTAAGAATAGTGATTGTTCAGGTGAAATAATTAAAACTTTTAAGTATAATGTAGAACCATTTAATTTTTATTTAAAAACTGAGTACTGTGAAGATTATCCTGAAGCACCAATGTGTGCTGTTTATAAAGATACAAGTGATGTTAGTGAAGAAGAATTTAAAGAAATAATGCAGGAATATGAAAAAGTTCATGGTCCTAAAAAGGAAAAAACATATTTAGATAATATTTTTGATTATATATATCAATATGCTGTATTTATTTTAGTTCCATTTGTATTTATAAGTATATTTTATATAATTAGAATTAAAAGAGTTCAAAGAGAGGAGAAAGATAAATAATATGAAAAAATTTTTTAAAGTTTTATTTTTTGTAGCCTCTTTTACTTTTTTATTAATAAATGTAAATGCTGGTGTATGTGACGCTCATGCAATTTATACAAAAAGTGATTTATATGACTTTGACTGGGCTGTTCCAATGGATAATATTTGTCAGTTAACAAAGAGTGCTGGTATGTTCGACAGTGGATGTAATTTTGCTGATTATGGTGCAGCTGAATCATCTTGTGAAGGATATTCAACTCACCCTTGTACTGGTGAAGTTTCGTACCGTACTAATGGTTGTAGAGATGAGTCAATATGTAATTGCTTTGAATGCGAATATAACTGTGCTTATGTTGTTCCTGAAGATTGTAATTGTAGTTGGGTGCAGCCAGATGGTGGTGGCCCTAAGCAATATCATTGCCAAACTTGTTGGAAACCAGTTGAAGAAACATGGACTGAATTACTAGGTGGTGATGGTTGTTTGAAAGATCCTAGTGCTGGTGATAGATGGGTGGCAAATAAAGATGCAATTTGTCATTCAAAAAGAAGTCCTGCCGGAGATGGTAAATGTGTTCCTAAATTTAAAACACGTTATCCAACTTGGTATTGTGATTCAAGTACAGGTGGTAGAGGTTCTATAGATAGTATTTATGATTATGAACATTATACTAATGGTGTTTATGGTCATATTAGTGCATATTGTGTTAATCCTGATGAAGCAGTACCAAAAAGTACTAATGTTTATCCAATTGATGCAACAAAGTGTATAAACAGTTATAGTACTGTAGATTGTGGTTTTGCTAATATTTTAATTGAAGGAAATTATAGAAGAGTAATACTTGGACAAAAGATGTATGATTATGCAGTAATATTGACTGCTCTTCGTTTATGGGCTGTTCATGTTGGTGCTTCTGGTTATGATTTAGTAGGTTTTGGTCAAAATGATGAATCTCAAAATACTGCTGGTGATCCAAATGAATGGTTAAGATTCGTTCCAAATGATGATGGAAGTTTTGATAACATGTATAAACTTGCATATCATAATTTAATGTACGAAAGAACTTATGGTATTCGTGGACAATCTGTATATAATAGTATTAATACTAGTAGTATGAATAATTTAGATGGTTTAAAAAGAATTAGTTTATCTTCTGCTGGAAAAGGTGTTTTTTCAGATGGTTCTAATCAACCGGGTCGAGATTATGGTGTTTCTGATTCTAGTGGTAGATATTTATACTCATATCAATTATTATTAAATACTATTCAAGGTAATGATAAAATGCAAGATCACTTGAATGAATTAAACTTTAATGCAAGTGGTATTACTAAGGAAGAGTATGAAAATAGAGAAGAAAATGGTGATATGATATTTAATGATCCTGTTTCTTCATATACTGATTTAGTTAATAATAAGACAATAAAAGTAACTTATAGATTAAGAAAAGATGTTGAAATTGATTGTAATACATTAGATGAAGATACTGCGAATGATGCAGGATGTGAAATAGAACAAAAGGTTACAATATATGATAAAAATGGAAATGTTGTTGAAACAGCGCAAGCTTATGATTATTGTAAAAAGAATATTTGTTATAAAGAATTTACATTTGATGGATACACTGGTACTTTAGAATGTGATGCTATTGATAAAATAATAGTTGAAACTGATTCATGGTCTGAATGTGGAGAAAAGAGTGTAAATAAATATATAGATTGTGCTAATCCACGTGATAGTCAAATGTTAGTTTCATTTGAAGCTGATAAGAGTTGTAAGGAACCAAGTAAAACAAAAAAGCAAATGATAACTTATTTACAATGTGATATTTGTAAAGAAGTAACTGAAACTCGAGCAAATTCTTGTTATACATATAGTGAATCAGAAGGATATAAAGATTCTAAATCTGTTGTTACTAAAGAAATTACAAATCCAAGAACTGGTAAGAAGATTAATGTTCATTATACTAATAACTTTACTCAAGATCCTTCATTAAACTGTATTTTACATAAGAGAGCTTATGAAGATACTTCATTAAAAGAAGAGGGTCGTGCATATTATGATTATAGTGATATGTTTAAAGTTAATACAGATATATGTAAAATATATTGTAGTGATTCAGTAAATTATTATTTACCTGCTAGGGAGGATGTTAATAGTTCATTACAACTTAAATATGATATTGAGAGTTGGGTATTTAATGAAAGAAGTATTAATGAATTAAATGATAAATCAATTCAAAGTATTGTAGTGGTTGAAAGAAATTGTGTATCAAAAATATTCTATGATCAATCATTTGATTATAATAATAACTGGGATGTTAATTACGGTCTTGGTGATACTCAATTGTTAGAACATTTTACAACATTCTATAGAATGAGTAGTTCTAGTGCTCAATCAGAAGTTAATAAAATTAAGAATGCTTGTGGAAATGTTACTGATTTCAAATCATTATTCTGTAGATTAAATTATATGGCTCAAAGAGAAAATAGTAGACGTGAATTATTAAATAGTTTAATTTATGATTTATATAATTGTAATATGTTTACTCAAGCAGAAACATTATCTTTAACAGGTAATAAGATTACTAAACCTAAAGATGCTGAGAGAGATGCTAAAGATCTTGCAAAAGATATAATAAATAATACAAAAACTTATTGTGATAGTCATGATTGTGTAACAGGTGGAATTAGATATGAAGGTGGAGCTGAATACTTTACAGATCCTAATGATTTATCTAATGGTGCTTCTTATGATGGATTAGGAAAGTTCTCTGGTGAAAAAGGTGGTATTCCGTCACTTTCAACTGATATATTGGTTTCTGATGATTTAGAAATTAAATATTGTTCAAATTCAGAAGGAGCTGATGGAACAAAAATCGGATGTTTTGTTGGTTCTGATTCTAACGGTGACTTCAAAGATAATATGGAATATGCTACTGATTCTTCTAAGTTTGGTACAATAAATATGTTAGGTTCAAATGTTAAAGTTCCTACAAATGATTTTATGGTATTTAAGTTTAGAGTTGAAGGTCAAATATATAATAATACAAGGTTCTTTTCTGAACAATTTACAGGAAATGTTAGAAATGAGATTCCTGAAAACTCATCGCTATATGATGGTAAATATTTAAAACTTGATCCATTTGTATATCCTGTATCAAGTGTTGCAAAAAACATGTGTGCAAACAATTCTATATATAATATTGGTTTATCAAGTGAAGAAATGTCTTCATTGTGTGATATCAATTATAATTTCAGTATTCCTATTATTACTCAATATAATAAAGATAAGAAAAAATTAAATTATCAAATTGCTTTTGAAAGAAAAGCTGTTGAGGATGAATTATATCGTGGAATGTTAAATACAAATAAATATTATTGTAATTATGGATTTGGTGAACTTGAAGGTAAGATTGGTTTTGCCTATAAGAATATTGATATTTCTGATCCGTTCCCAATTGATAGAACATTAACTAACTGGTCTCATGAGTATAATGATAATTGTTATGATAAAGAAGGTAATAAAATAAAATGTGATTATTACGAAGATGCAAATGGAAATTTAGTACTTGATCCTGATAAAGCATATTACAAAGATTATATAAAATCTAATATCAATGAAATTAAAGACTCTGCTGATGCTTATATGTATGCTACTGAGGAATATAAAGAGTATAGTTATAAATTAGATGCTGCATCAATTGAGGCTATTAGAAAGTATAATGATGATAGTGAAGAAGGTTACTATGAACTTCCATATGACTGTACTTATACATTATTTGGTCGTGAACCTGAAGAAGGTGAAGAAGATAAACGTAAATATATTTATCTAAATTGTAATAGTGAATTTTTAGAAAAACTTCATAGTTCTGATAATCCATTTGATGTTGAAGTTTTAAAAGATGATGGTATAAGTGATCATACTAAAGAAATGAATGGGGTGATGGAATAATGAAGGAATCTGCATGGGGATATGCAATTATATCTTTGGGTTTGGTAATATTAGCAGTATTACTATTAACCCAAAGATTAACCACTACAAATGAAGAAGACTTCTATTTGGGAAGAGAAATACTTTCTGCGTCAATGATAGATGCAGTTGACCTTGGAACATTTAGAGCTACTGGTGAACTTGTAATGGTTAAAGAAAAATTTGTAGAGATATTTTTAAGAAGGTTTGCAGAAAGTGTATCAACAAGTAAAAACTTTCAAATAGATTTTTATGATATAAGGGAGTATCCTCCTAAAGCATCTGTTAGAATTAGGACAACAAGTGGAGATACAACAATTAAATCAGATTCATTTGAAGTGAATATTGATACATTATTAAGTGGTGTTTTAGAAACAGTGGTTGATAGAGACTACTTTATATATGCATCTCAAGGTGTATATGAACCTGAATACAAAGAATATCATGGAATAAAGAATAACGAGTAATGTTATTCTTTTTTTGTTATTGTATTTTTATATTTTTTTATGTTATAATTAAATAGAATAGAGATAATAAAATAGGAGGAAATTATGCAAAATATTATTATTGGTGTTAAACGTTTTTTTAAAAACAAAAATACTGTAACAATAATTGGGGTTTTAGTGTGTTTAGGGGTTTTATATTTTGTTTATGATTGGAGAATTGAAGAAGCTACTAATCCTGTTGCTGTTGCTTATGCAAAAGTTACAATTGGTCCACGTACGCTTATTACTTCAGATATGGTTTCTACAAAAAAGGTTCCTGGAGAATTAGTTTCTAATATTTATAGAAATCCAAATGAAGTTATTGGAAAATATGTTAAGAGTAATGCAGTTATTCCAATTAATGGTTTGTTTTATCAAGATTATATTGGAACTTGGGAAAGTGTATCTAATCCAATTCACAGTGATATCGAAAATGATCATACATTATTTTCATTAGAAGTTGATAGTAATAGTACATATGGTAACTCAATTTATCCTGGAAATTATATTGATTTATATTTTCAATATAGAGAATCAGGTGGTGGAAAACTTACAATTGGTAAATTTATAGAAAGTATTAAAGTACTTGCTGTTACTGATAGTAATGGTAGAAATGTTTTTGAAACAGCTGGTACTCCTGGAACTCCAAAATACTTAATTTTCTCTGTTGATGAAAAACATTATTTATTATTAAAAAGAACTTTATTAATTTATGGTGATAATGCTTTATTCCCTGTACCAAGAAATAAAGATTATTCAAATAATCCAACTGAGACAAAAGTTGTAAATACTTTAATTGAAAAGATGGTTAATGATAAAACTTATGAAATTCCTGGGGAATTATTAAAATAATAGGTGGTGATAATTAATGAATATGGTAAAAAAATTACTTAATAGTAAAACAATTGTTACAATTATTGCTTTAGTAGTTTGTGCTATTATTATTCTTTGGGCTTATACAAGTCGTGTAAATAAAAAGATTAATAAAGTTACAATACCTGTTGCTAAAGAATTAATAAATGCAAGAGAAGAAATAATTTTAGGTGATAGTAAAAAAGATATTAAGGGTAATGTTGAAAGTAAAAAAGTTGCTAATTCATTATTGTCTCCTAATGTTATTAGAAGTTTAGATTATTTTGCTAAAGATAAATCTTCTTCTGAATCTGAAGAGACTGGTGGAAAGTATGTTAACTATAATACTTTTATTCCTAAGGGTGGTATGTTTTATAGTTCATCAGTTGTAGATTGGTCTGATATGCCTGACTCAGCTTGGGGTGATATTTCTAAAGATGAAACAATCTTATCAATTGATCTTGAAGATGCTGCAGCTTATGGTAATGCTATTTATCCTGGAGATACAATAGATTTATATATTGAAGTTAAAGATATTATGCAAGATGGAACTAGAAAAGTTTTATATTGTAGATTTATTGAAAAGATTCAAGTATTAGCAGTTAAAGATGAAAGCGGTAATCATATTACTAAGAGAACTCCTGGTTCTGGTAAACCAAAAAATATAATTTTTAAATTAAATGATAGTCTTGATGCTGATAAAAACTTATTCTTAATTCTTAAGAGTGCATCAATTTTAAGTGAGGAATTTGGTATTGTTCCTGTTCCTAGAAATAAAGATTATAAAGTAGGTCCAAATGATGTAGATGGTGGAACTATTAGTAATGAACAAATTGTTCATATGATTAAAGAAAGAAGTAATATGCTTATGCCTGATGTATTTAATAGTGTTCCAGCTGAACCTGAGACAAAAGCAGAATAGTATAGTAAAGGAAGGTAATTTATGGAGGATGTTGTTTTTTCACAAATAGATTTTGGTTTATTAATGCCACTTTTAGAAAATGATGATATTACCGATATTTCATATTCTAATAATGGACAATTATGGGTTAAAACACTTTCTCGTGGTGTTTATGCAGAACATATTGAAGGTTTAACGAATGATGTTATTGAAAAATTAGCATTTCAATGTTCAAATGTTATGGGTAAAACATTTAATATGGCGCATCCTTTTCTAGATGCTGAAAGTGCTGAGTTGCGTATGAACTTTGTTCATGATAGTATTGCAACAAATGGAGTAGCCTTACTTATAAGAAAAACTCCAGCTAAAATTAGGTTACAAAAAGATAAATTAGTTCAAGAAGATTATGTATCTGTTAAGTTACATGATTTTCTTATTACTTGTGTTCAATCTCACTGTAACATTCTTGTTAGTGGAGAGACTGGTTCAGGTAAAACAGAGCTTGTTAAATATTTAGCAAGTCATACAAAAGAAAATGAAAAATTAATTACAATTGAAGATACATTAGAACTTCACTTAGATAAAATTTATCCTAATCGTGATATTGTTGCAATGAAAACAAATAATATTGCTTCATATTCTGATGTTCTTGTTACTTGTATGCGTCAAAACCCTAGATGGATTTTACTATCAGAGGTTCGTTCTGGTGAAGCAGTTATGGCTGTTAGAAACTCAATTTCTTCTGGTCACAACATTTTGTCAACAATCCACTCTGATAAAGCATCAAGTATTCCAATGCGTCTTTATTCACTTTTGGAATCAAGTCAAGATATTGATCAATTTTTAAAGAGTATTCATAGATATGTTCAAATTGGAATTCATGTTAAAGGTTTCTTTTCAAAAGCTCTTGGTAGATTTCAAAGAGAAATTACTCAAGTTTGTGAATTCTATGTTGATGATGAAGCTAATGAAGCTAAAGTTAATATTTTATTTTCAAAGGATTTAATGGGTAATACGACTTATAATAATCCAACTCATCATTTAATTGATTACATGGCTTCTCAAGGTGTTGAGATGCAAGAAGATCCTTTTATTCCTAAAGGTAGTGAATTAAAGGATGTTAGTAACGAAGAAATTATTAACAATGAAGATAGTGTTATTGATAATCAAGAAGTTACTAACAATGAAAATGTTGTAAATGAAGAAAATAATGTTAATAATGAACAAGTTATTAACAATGATATAACAAATAGTGAACAAATTACTGATGTTCCTCAAAGTGTTGAGCAAAATGTTCAAGTTCAGGATGCTCAACCTGAACAACCACAAGTTGTAGAACAACCACAAGTTGTTGAGCAAGTTCCAGTGACTGAACCAGTTCCAGTGGTTAATCCACAAGGACCAGTTAATCCACAGCCACAAGTAATTAGTCCTCAAATGATGGTTAATCCTCAGATGATGCAAATGCCTCAGATGAATATTCAACCTCAAATGGTTCCTATGCAAGGTCAAATGATGGCACAAGCACCTATGATGAATCAACAAATGCCAATGCTACAAATGCAAGAACAAGTTGTTGCTCAAGTACCAGGTGCAAATACTGTTCCAGTACAGGGTGTTCCTGTTACTCAGGAAGTTGTTCCAGTAGTTGATTATAATATAAATAAAAATTTAGAAATTTTTGAAATATAGGAGGTGAAATTATATGTATATAGAAATTTTTGTTGTTATTGCAATTATTATATTTTTAATTATTTATAGAAAGAATAATGGTAATAGTTCTTATAAGTTTATTACAAAATCTATGGCAAATACATATGATAAATATGCTCCATATTCTTTCAAAGTTGTTAGAGAAAAAGCTAAGGAATTAGGTCAAGAGTATACATCTCGTGAGTATACAGTTCAAGTTGTTATATTTGGTGTAGCTGCTGCATTTATATCTTATTTATATTTCTATAGTATTATTTGGAGTTTATTTTATGCAGTTATTGCTATTGCATTCGTTCCTTATCTTGCTTATTTAAGATGTAAGAAGACATATAGTGAGTTTATATTTGAACAAATTCAAGTATATACTACTAACGTTATTATGGAATATAATACAACACAATCTTTTGTTAAAGCTTTAGAAGGTGTTCGTGATTCTGGTGTTCTTGAGGATCCTTTGTTAAGTGATATAAAAGAAATGATTCAAATGGCCTATGATAATGGTACTATTGATGATGCTGTTCGTTTCTTAAATGAAAAATATGATTATTATGTAATTAAGAATATGCATCAATTATTTATTCAAATAACAAAAGAAGGTTCTAAAGATTCTGGTGAGGCTTTAGAAGGTATGCTTCAAGACATAGACATGCTTGTAGAAAATGTTTATAGAGATAGAATTGATAGAACTTCGTTCTTTGGACAATTTGTATCATTTGGTTTGATACTTTACTTACTTGTTCTTTTAGTTCAGTTATTGCTTGGTAATGATAGTTATTTACAATTGTTGAATAAATGGTATGTTTTAATATTATTACATGCAGTTATAGTTATAAATACATATTTTTTACTTTCAGGTATCAAATATTATCATGAGAATGTGGGGGCTGAATAATGGAAATATTAGTTGTAGGTGTTATTTTAATTTTATTATTTAATTATGTTGGATTTTTTAGTTTTAATAAATTCGTACAAGATAATAATGTATTGTTTGGTAAGTTAAAAGAAAAAGATTATGATTTTTATTTACAAAGTCGTTATGGTGATAGAGTAGATTTAAATGCTAAATTCCAATCTCGTGTTAAAACAGCAATTGTTGTATTTGTATTTGGAATGGTTGTTGCTATTACTATGATTGATAACTTTAACTTTGCTGTTAAGTTAGTTGTTGTTCTTTTACTATCATATATTGTTTTTAAAGATGATTATAATAGAGTAAAGAATTATTACAAAGTTCATTTACATGATATTAACTTAAAGTTACCATATTATTTAAAGAGTTTAGAAATTCTAATTCAACACTATACAGTTCCTGTTGCAATTACTAGGAGTTTAGAAGAAGCTCCTGAAATGTTTAAACCAGGACTTAGAGAATTAATTGCTGCAATCGATTCAGGTGATTCTACAATTGAACCTTATATGGAATTTGCTAGACGTTATCCTGTTCGTGATTCAATGCGTATGATGAGACTTTTATATCGTCTTAGTTTAGGTAGTCAAGAAAGAAAACAAGAACAATTAATTGTTTTCTCAAGAACTATTTCAAATTTACAATCTAAATCTAGAGAGACTAAATACAAAGAAAGACTTGAAAGAATGGAAAAGAAAACAATGACTATGCTTGTTGCAACTGGTGCAGGAGTTATGGTTATTTTAGTACTTTCTATTTTACAAACATTTACCGGTATTTAATAGTATTTCTTGATTTTGATTTATTATTGATTTATAATTATTTTATAAGGTAAGGAGGATTTTTAATGAAAGAAGCTACTGGTGAATTAAATATGACTATTGTTACATTGGTTGCAATATCAGCTATCGCTGCTTTACTTTGGTTCGTTGTTTGGCCTATGATTCAAAGAATGATAGTTCAAAATACTTGTCAAACTTATGGTAGTAACTGGAATGCTGTTCCTGCTGGTTCTATTACAACTAATAATAGTGATGCTCAATTAAGTGATTGGTTTTGTTGTCCAGAGGGTGCAACTACTGTTGAAGCTGGATGCTTTGGTACAGATTTAGGTACTGGAGATACTGGAGAGTAGTTTAATATTAAAAATAAAGCGAAAGGAGTGATGATGTGAGGGAGGCAATTGGTGGTACATGGTTATTTAGTATTGTTATTACATTTATTGCTCTTTTTGCTAGTTTTTTATCTTACTCAATAAGTTATACGAGAGCTTTTAATATGAAAAGTGAGATTCTTAATATCATAGAAAGAAATGAAGGGTATTCTGAATCTGATGGCGATGTTATGAATATGACAGATGAGCAATTACAAACCGATGAAAGTGCTGAAGCAGAAATATTTTATTTAATAAAAAAATATGGTTACAATTATACTTCAGCAATGAATATTGATTGTTCTACTGTAGGCCATCCTAATCAAGTTAATGGCGTAGATACTATGCGTGATGGAGGGTATTGTGTTACAAGAATTTGTCCAATGCTTGAGAAACTTCCAAATCATGAAAATGGTACTATGGATATTGTTGATGGAACAGATAGTAAATCTTATTATAAGGTTACAACATTTATTGCTATTACAATACCTGTTGTTAATATTACTTTAAAAGTACCTATTACAGGTGAAACAAGAACTTTGTTTTTTGATAATAAAGATTATCCTTGTTTAGGTCAAGATGAATATGAAATGTTAGGAGATTAGAATATATGAATGTAATGATTTATAACAAATATAAAGAACTTCTTATGGGACTTAATATTGAAGTTATGAAGTCTTTAGAAGGTGTTTATAATGTTGATGAAATTATTGATACTTTTACTAATTTTTATTATGATAAAATGATTCTTGATATTACAGCAATTCGTGATTATCAAAATACTGATAATTTACAAAAATTAGCTATGAATATTAATATGGAAAACGTTATCTTACTTTTAGATAATTCTCCAGAAACTGATACAAAAACATATTTATCAAAATTAATTTCTTTAGGTATTTATAATTTTACTAAAAATGCTGATGGTATTAATTATTTACTTGTTCATCCTCATACATATAGAGATGTTGTAAATATTCATAATTTATCTGATTTAGAAGCTATGCAAACTCCTGCTGCTCCTGTCGTTAATACAGGTGGTGGAAGTGGAAGAGTTAGAGTTGTTGGTATTAGAAACTTAACTCCTCATGCAGGTGCTACAACATTCATATATATGATGAAAAAGATGCTTCAAGATTTAAGAAATGTTTCTGCTATTGAAGTAAATAGAGTAGATTTCTTATATTTTAATGATGATACAATGATTAGTACAACAACTACTGATTTATTAAAAGAAATGATGAAGAGACAATCTTCAGATGTATTATTTATAGATTTAAATGATTATGATGATGATGAAATTTGTACTGATGTATATTATTTACTTGAACCATCAACAATTATGATGAATAAGATGTTAAGAAAAAATAGAAAAGTGTTAGAACAAATGAGAGATAAGAAGATCATTTTAAATAAATGTGTTCTTAATAGTGAAGATGTTGCTACATTTGAATATGAAACTAAACTTAAAGTTTATGCTACTATTCCACCTGTTGATGAAAGACAAGCTAGAATAGAACCTATTATTAAGTTTATTTCTAAGGCTAATTTATAGTTATAATTTGTCTTTTTTGTTGACAAAATATGATAAATTGTATAAAATTTATTTTGTAAAGGAGTGTTATTATGTTAGATTTAATTTCATTTATGGCTGTTAATGACGGTGGAGATTTATGTGATCAACTTAGTTTTGTTTTAAAAATGGTTGGAATCGTTGTTTGGGGTATTAAAGTTATTGTTCCAATTTTACTTTTATTCTTTGGTATGTTAGACTTTACTAAAGCAGTTATGGGTAAAAAAGATGATGATGTTAAAGATGCTTTAAATAGATTAAAAACAAGAGCTATTGCTGCAGTAGTTGTATTCTGTGTAGTTACTGTAGTAGGTTTACTTATGGACTTCGTTGGTGCTGATGATTATAAATCATGTGTTAAATGTATTAATGATCCATGGGATTGTAGTGCTGAACCATCAACTAAGTTATAATAAGGTTTTTAAAACCTTTTTTTTTTGTCTTATAATTGATATAATTATTTTGAAGGAAAAAGTATGAAAAAGTTAAAAAATAATATTATTGATATTTATGATGATAATAAAATGTTTTTTTTATATGTTTTTTTATCTTTAATTATGGGATTATTTTTAAGAATTTTAACTGTTGGTGGTTTTTTTAAAATAGTTCCTTTTATTACTGATTTTCTTTTTATTATACTTTTAGGTTCGTTTGGTTTTTTATTTAAAGAAAAATATAGAAATATTTATTTTTTATTTTGGTTAATATTTTTTAGTATTTTATGTTTTGTAAATCATTTGTATTATATTTTTTATCAGTCATTTGTGTCTGTTAATTTATTATCAACTGCTTCGATGGTTAGGGAAGTTAATGATTCTTTATTTGCTCGTATGAAATTAATACAATTTATATATTTTTTATTTCCTTTAATATTTTTATTTATTTATAAGAAGTTTAAATTTAATGGAGATAATTTACTTAAAGATAAAAAGATATTTAGGGTATTAATTTTACCTTGTATTTTTATTGTTATTATTTGTATTT